>CAKZJM010000174.1 GCA_936943315.1 uncultured Methylophilus sp.
TCAGACAAATCAGGGATGCGCGTGGTTATCGAACTCAAGCGTGGTGAAGTGCCTGAGGTGATTTTAAACAACCTCTACAAGCAGACCCAGCTGCAAGATACGTTCGGTATGAACATGGTGGCGCTGATGGATGGTCAGCCGCGTCTGCTCAACCTAAAGCAAATGTTAGAGGCGTTCTTGCGTCACCGCCGTGAAGTGGTGACCCGCCGTACCGTGTTCGAGCTGCGTAAAGCGCGTGATCGTGGGCATGTGCTTGAAGGTCTGGCGGTAGCATTGGCCAACGTGGATGATATGATCGCCATCATCAAAGCCGCGCCAACGCCGCCTGAAGCCAAAAAAGAATTGATGGCACGTAGCTGGAACTCTCCAGTGGTTGAGGAAATGCTCAAACGTGCGGCGATGGAGGCTTCTCGCCCGGAAGGTTTGTCAGTCGATTTTGGCCTGACACCACAAGGCTACAAATTGTCAGATGTACAGGCGCAGGAAGTCCTGCAAATGCGTTTGCAACGCTTGACCGGCCTGGAACAAGACAAGATCGTCAACGAATACAAAGAGGTGATGGATATCATCGCTGACTTGCTGGATATCCTGGCAAAACCTGAGCGTGTCACGGCGATTATTGTGGAAGAACTCAACGAAATCCAGAAGCAGTTTGGCGACAAGCGCCGCTCAGAAATCGAGCAAAATACGCAGGATTTATCGCTCGAAGATCTGATCACGCCTCAAGATGTGGTGGTAACGCTCTCGCATACTGGATACGTGAAATCACAGCCTCTCGATGAATATCGCGCCCAAAAACGCGGTGGCCGCGGTAAACAGGCGGCTGCGACCAAAGAAGATGACTTTATCGACAAGATGTTTGTGGCCAATACCCACGATTACATCCTCTGTTTCAGCAGCCGTGGCCGCGTATACTGGCTCAAGGTGTATGAAGTGCCACAAGGCAGCCGCGTCAGCCGCGGTAAGCCGATTGTGAATCTGTTCCCATTGGAGGAGGGCGAAAAAATCAACGCCATCCTGCCAGTCAAAGAGTTTGATGAAAATCATTATGTGTTTATGGCCACGGCTATGGGCACGGTCAAGAAAACCTCTTTGGTTGAGTTCTCCAATCCGCGTAAATCCGGCATTATTGCGATTAACCTGGACGAGGGGGATTACCTGATCGGCGCAGAAGTCACCAATGGCCAGAACGATATCGTACTGGTTTCCAATGGCGGTAAAGCGGTGTGGTTTACTGAAGATGATGTACGCCCGATGGGCCGTGCAACCCGCGGTGTGCGTGGCATGAAACTGGCCGCCAAACAGCAGGTATTGTCCTTGCTGATTGCTGAAAATGACCAGCAATCTGTGTTGGTCGCGACCGAAAACGGCTACGGCAAGCGTACGGTCTTGTCTGAATTCCGTCATTCTGGCCGTGGTACGCAAGGCGTGAAGGCGATTGCGATCAGTGAGCGTAATGGTCTTGCGATTGCGGCAAAACTGGTGACCGCAGAAGACGAAATTATGCTGATTACCACCGGCGGCGTGTTGATTCGTACCCGCGTGAAGGAAATCCGCGATATGGGCCGTGCCGCACAAGGCGTGACCCTCATTAATTTGGGTGAAGGTGAAAAATTATCCGGTCTGGAGAAAATTGTAGAGACCGACGATGATGGTGACGACAGCGAAGAATAAGCAGACGCATGAAACAGATTTTTAATTTTTCTGCCGGTCCGGCAGTGCTTCCAAAACCTGTGCTTGAGCGTGCCCAGGCAGAAATGCTCGATTGGCATGGCTCAGGCATGAGCGTGATGGAGATGTCGCACCGCGGCAAGGAATTCACCAGTATCCTGGAGAAAACTGAAGCGGATTTGCGCCAGTTGATGGCGATTCCTGCCAATTACAAAGTGCTGTTTCTGCAAGGTGGCGCCATCGGTGAAAACGCGATTATTCCGATGAATTTGCTCAATGGCAAATCGGCAGATTACGTAGTCACCGGCTCCTGGAGCAAACGTAGCGTACAGGATGCCAAAGCTTACGGCCAGATTGACATTGCGGCTTCGGCAGAAGCAGGCGGCTTTACCCATGTGCCTGCCTTCTCAGACTGGAAGCTGAATAAAGAAGCGGCTTATGTGCATTACTGCACTAACGAGACGATTAATGGCGTTGAGTTTGTGGAGGTGCCGGACACCAATGGTGTTCCTATTGTGGCGGATATGTCTTCCCATATCCTGTCGCGCCCGGTGGATGTCTCCAAATATGGCGTGATTTATGGTGGCGCACAGAAAAATATCGGCCCGGCCGGCTTATGCCTCGTGATTGTGCGTGAGGATTTATTGGATAGAGCATCGCCGTTAACCCCGGCAGTCTTTCACTGGAAAACGCAGGCAGACAACCAAAGCATGATCAATACGCCTCCTACCTACAGCATTTATATCGCTGGGCTGGTTTTTGAGTGGTTATTGGCACAAGGCGGTGTGGAGGCGATTGAGCAGGTCAATATTGCCAAAGCCAACCTGCTATACAATTATCTGGATCAAACGGATTTTTATTACAATCCGATTCAACCAGCCTACCGTTCCCGCATGAATATCCCGTTCAGATTGCGTGATGAAGCGCTGAACGAGGCGTTTTTGAAAGCAGCGGATGCCCGCGGTTTGTTGCAACTCAAAGGCCACCGCTCCGTGGGCGGCATGCGTGCCAGCATTTATAACGCCATGCCTATTGAAGGGGTACAGGCGCTGGTTGAGTTCATGCAGGAATTTGAGAAAAATAACTCATAAAAAACATTAATATTAAACTTTAAATGTCTGATTTATTAAAACAATTTAGAGATAAAATTGACGCCATCGATGCGCAGGTGCTCGCGCTTGTCAACGAACGCGCAAAGCTGGCACGTGAAATTGGGCATTTGAAGGATGATGGTGTCATTTATCGCCCCGAACGTGAAGCGCAAATTATCCGTCGCTTGCAGGCCGAAAATGAAGGGCCACTCTCGCCAGAAGCAGTCAGCCATATTTTCCGTGCTGTCATGTCCAATTGCCGCGCGTTGGAAAAAGAGCTGGCGATTGCCTTTTTAGGGCCTTTAGGCACCTACAGTGAAGAAGCCGCGCTCAAACAGTTTGGTGAAGGTCGCCAGGCGGTTGTATGCGGCAGTATCGATGAAGTATTCCGTACCATAGAGGCGGGGCAAGCTGACTATGGGGTGGTGCCGGTTGAAAATTCAACCGAAGGTGCGGTTGGCATTACGCTGGACCTGTTGTTAGCCAGCGCATTGCAGGTGGTGGGAGAGGTGACGTTGCCGGTCCATCATTGCCTGTTATCCGCGCAGCAAGATCTGCAACAGATTACACATGTGTTTTCACATGCCCAGTCTTTATCACAATGCCATGAATGGTTAAACAAGGTCTTGCCAAACGCGCAACGTGAGGCGGTGACAAGCAACGCGCGCGCTGCGCAGATGATTCATGAACTGGTCGCCACCCAAGGCACGTTTGCTGCTGCGATTGCCAGCAAGCGCGCGGCTGAATTATTCGATCTGAACATCCTCGCCGAAAATATCGAAGATGATCCTAAAAATACCACGCGTTTTTTGGTATTAGGTAATCATACCGTGGCACCTTCGGGACAGGACAAAACATCGCTGGTGATGAGTGCGCATAACAAGCCAGGCGCGGTGTTGGAGTTGCTTGAACCGTTGTCCCGCCATGGTGTAAGTATGACCAAGCTGGAATCGCGCCCATCACGCCAGAATCTGTGGAATTATGTGTTCTTTGTCGATATTGAAGGCCACCAACAGCAGCCTTCGGTACAGGCGGCACTCAAAGAGTTGGCCGAGCGCGCGACTTTTCTTAAAGTGTTGGGGTCATACCCAACAGCTATCATTTAATTTTTTGCTTATGTCTAATTTATCAGCATTATCCCCAGCCAACATTCGTGCGATTGCGCCGTATCAAGGTGGTAAGCCTATCAGTGAGTTGGCCCGCGAAATGGGGTTGAACGAAGCAGAGATCGTTAAGCTTGCCTCCAATGAAAACCCTTTGGGTATGAGTCCCAAGGCACAAATGGCGGTTGAAGAAGCGATTTACGAGATTGCGCGTTACCCGGATGGCAACAGTTTTGCACTGCGTGATGCGGTCAGCCACAAATATGGCGTGCAACCGGCACAAATCGTATTTGGCAATGGCTCAAATGATATTTTAGAACTGGCAGCACGTGCCTTTTTGACGGCCGGAGATGAAGCCATTTATTCGCAGCACGCTTTTGCTGTGTATCCACTGGTGACCCAGGCAGTAGGCGCGACTGGCGTGGTAGTGCCTGCGGTCGATTTTGGCCATGACTTGCCTGCGTTTCTAAAGGCCATCACCCCTAAAACCAAATTGATATTTGTGGCCAACCCGAATAATCCAACGGGTACGCTAATTGGCAAGACGGCATTAAAGGATTTTCTGCGTCAGGTGCCTAAAAATATTCTGGTGGTCCTGGATGAGGCTTATGACGAATATCTTTCTACTGCTGACAAGTCAGAAGCAATTGGCTGGCTGCCGGAATTTGAAAACCTGATCATTTCGCGTACCTTCTCCAAGGCTTATGGCCTGGCTGGTTTGCGTGTTGGTTTTGGCCTGATGCATGCCGACCTCGCTGATTTGATGAACCGTGTACGTCAGCCATTTAATGTGAATAGCCTGGCACAGGTGGCAGCTGCCGTGTCGCTACAGGATGAAGACTTTGTAGCGCGTAGCTATGCGGCCAACCAGGCTGGCATGGCGCAAATCACGCAAGGCCTGACCAAACTGGGGTTGAACTACATTCCTTCATTCGGCAACTTTGTCAGTTTTAAGGTGACCAATGCCAGTGCTGTCAACCAGGCCTTGCTAAAGCAGGGCGTGATTGTACGGCCTGTGGCCAATTATGAAATGCCGGATTATTTGCGCGTGAGCATCGGTTTGTTTAGCGAAAATGCGCGCTTCCTGGAAGTGCTGGAAAAGATTTTAACCTCATGACTGTATACGAAAAATTAGCGACCGATGATGTCCGCGTGCTTGAAATCAAACCGTTGGTGAAGCCCGCGGAGTTGTTGTCACGCCTGCAGGAAAGCACGGTTAGCACGCAAAATATTCTTAAAACACGTAGTGTCATCCATCACATTCTGCATCAGGGTGATGACCGCTTGCTGGTTATTGTGGGGCCATGTTCCATCCATGACACCGAAGCGGGCATGGAATACGCCAGACGCCTGCTAGAGGTGCGCACACGCCTGGGCGGTGAGTTGCTGATCGTGATGCGGGTATATTTCGAGAAGCCACGCACTACCGTGGGCTGGAAAGGGCTGATCAATGATCCGCATCTTGATGGCACCTATGATATCAATTCCGGCCTGGAAAAAGCCCGCCGCTTTCTGCTGGATGTGAATGAAATCGGCATGCCGGCGGCGACCGAGTTTCTTGATGTGGTTTCGCCACAATATACGGCAGACCTGGTCAGCTGGGGAGCGATTGGCGCGCGGACCACCGAATCACAGATTCACCGCGAACTGGCTTCTGGTTTATCTTGCCCTGTGGGCTTTAAAAACGGCACCGATGGTGGCGTAAAAGTGGCCATTGATGCCATTAAAGCGGCAGCCAGCCCACATCACTTTTTATCGGTGACTAAAGAAGGCG
>CAKZJM010000175.1 GCA_936943315.1 uncultured Methylophilus sp.
CATTGTTTTATCTTCAATAGCCATTGATCACTCCCAACTTACTTTACTCTTGCTGGCACGGGGTCGAGGTGACTTATGGGGACGAGTCACCGCTTGAGTATATGACCAATCAATCAAAGCTAAAAGTTGGTCGGCAGGCATAGCGCTAACATCCACGATTGTGATCCAGTGAAATCTAGCGATGTAGCGGGCTGGCTTGATGCCCGGCACATCAGTCAGTGCCAAGAAATATTCTGGAGTTGTGCGAATGCTAAAACGCCACTGTTCTGGTTCGCTGGTTTTAAAATAGGCAAACTTTTTCCCCTTAGCGTAATAAACGAGCACATTACTAGGTGGGCCATATCGCTTTGAAGAAGCGCCGGGATACTGGCCGCAGTGTTCTTTTAGAGCGTTGACATCCATTCTTGACACTGAGGCTTAACGTTTGAAGTAAGGGGCGCCGTCAGGCGTCCCGCTTGATGGATGGGTTGGGAGTTGTTTCACTAAGAGCGAAACCAACTTGAAGCTTCTTTTTGAAAAAGCCTATATATAATAAAAATTTCCGCAGGAATTAAAATAAAAGAAACAATGTATTCTAGTTTGTACTTTTCATAATCAATTGCTGCAAACATGAATGTAATGGTCAGTATTGTTATTATTAAATATATGTAACGTGCGGGGTTACTTTTGTTGTTTATTTTGTATGGAAGAATACATAATAAAGAGTAAATTACGAGAGAAAAAACTAACTCTCCGTTTGATGCATTGCCGATTAATGTTTGATAAAGCGCAAGAAGGACGCTTATTGCAAGCGTGCTCCAAATTGTAATAACTGCTTGCTTAACTCCTAATGGTGTTTCCATATAACTCCTAACGTTTGAAGTAATGGGCCTGCTTTAGCATTTCCATCTTGAATGATAGATTAGAGCTTTAGAACTAAGGCCAGTGCTCAAAAACAAGATACCAATCTCCACGTATTTGTCGTTTGTAAAAGTGAATCTCGGAGCTGTCTCTGTTCACATTATCCAGTGATGTAACGACTAATGCCTCTTTGTAACGCTCATTTGGATGGTACACGTATTCCTTATAGTCACCGCCTCCAGCTAATCCTACTGACCAAGCTGGTAGCCTAAAAGAACATCCACCATCGTAATAAACACCCATCACGCCAATCTCTCGGAATGTCTTGTAAAAACTTTCTTTTTCAGATTCCGGGACCGATGGCTTAGACCACTCAGGATCCATCATTATGATTTGCTCATTGCTACGCTTGCATAAGTTGCTGCGCAGTTCCTCAAAAGTGGAAATCTTTTTTTCGAAATTAATGATCAACTCTGCGTCACTTGGTAATCTATTATCTGCGCATCCTGAGAGTAAAACACAAATTACGATGAGATTCTTTAAACGTCGCATTTGTGCTCTACCGTTTGAATTAAGGGGCGCCGTTAGGCGTCCCGCTTGAATGATGGGTTAGAACTGCAATTTGCTTCAGACGACATATACCGGAGGTACCAGCCATCTGATGTCAAAGGTATAACCTCACCACATTTTTGTGCCTCAACATGCCAGTCCGTTTGTGTTTTTGGTTTATAGAGCCCGATTCCGCCCCCCGATACAGCGATGCCATGTCTACTCAATAGAATATTCAGCCCTTCAATAAATGCAGTTTTCTGATTTGGGTTTTTGTCGGAAACTGCCAGAATCAATTTAAGTTTTTTTAGTTGGGCTTGCACTTTAGAGATTGACTTTTCAAGAGAGTCATTCATTGGACAATGCTGCTTAATATATTGCATTGAGTTTAACTCTACACGCCTTAAACATGGGTTTGATTCAAACTCATCTGAGATTAATTCAAGTTCGGGTCGATGCTGGTTAAACCATGCTGGAATTTCCGATGGCTCAATTTCAAGCCCTTCACTGCCGCAGCCTATTAACAAAATTGAGATGACTGAAATCAGGATGAGTTGCATGAAGTTCTAACGTTTGAATTAAGGGGCACGCTTTAGCGTGTCCCGCTTGAATGATGGGTTAGGTGTTTGCTGCAACATGGCGAGACCTTATAAATAACCCTAAGCAAGCAAAAATTAAAATAAGAAAAGGACTTAACCAACTAACAAAAATGTAAGTGCTACTGGCCTCTTGGGCAATAGCTGCAACCATGTATGGATCGTCAGCTTCGAATAGGCCAGATAATGTTAGCAAACCCAAGACTGGTAAGACAATAAACAATAACGTGGGGTTAAAACGAGCTGACAAATACGATGAAATGACACCAACAACCATGGTTATTGAAATTGATAAAAGTGAAGGCATTTTATCCATAACCTCAGCATTGCAGATTGCAGGGAAAAGCAAGAATATGACTAATGCAGCTCTCATGACACCTAACGTTGGAGGTAAGGGGCGGCCCGCTTGCGGGACGTCCAGTGACCGAAGGGAACGACCTTGACCGTAATGTTAGCCGTCATTTTGACGAATGCGCTCTAGACGCCAAACATATTGCCAGAGGACTAACGAGGCATAAGAGAAAATGACCCAAATGGACGCAAAAAACTCAAATGCACTCAACTGAAGAGAACGGTATTCGGTATTGGAAATTTCGACTGCAGGCCCGTTATTGATGCGTAGATAAAACCGGCCGCGCTCTTCGAACCAAGACTTACGATGAATGACCTG
>CAKZJM010000176.1 GCA_936943315.1 uncultured Methylophilus sp.
TGCATGTCGCCCACTTGGGCTTTGAGCTCCTGCATGCAGACAATATCGCCGCCGCTATTAGCCAGCCATGACAAAAAGCCTTTGTTACAGGCTGACCGTATGCCATTGAGGTTCAAGGTTATAATACGCATTGTTTAAATACTTTCTGCTTTTTTAAAATGACTGCTCACACTCTCAGTGCCGATTTTATTGCTTTTTCCATCCAGAAACAGGTGTTGCGCTTTGGGGAATTTAAAACCAAAGCCGGCCGCTTGAGCCCTTATTTTTTCAACGCAGGCCTGTTTGATGACGGCGAAAGCATGCTCAAACTGGGTGAATTCTATGCAAACAGCATTCTACAGTCTGGCTTGCAATTCGACATGCTGTTTGGCCCGGCTTACAAGGGCATTCCATTGGTCACGGCTATTAGTATTGCGTTTGCACGCATGGGCAAAAACTACCCGTATGCCTATAACCGCAAAGAAGCCAAAGACCACGGGGAGGGCGGCACCTTGGTGGGTGCAGCACTCAAAGGCCGCGTGCTGATTATTGATGATGTGATTTCGGCAGGAACCTCTATCCGTGAATCGGTCGAACTCATCCGCAATGCCGGAGCCACCCCTTGCGCAGTCAGCATCGCGCTGGACCGCCAGGAAAAAGGGTTAGGGGAGCTTTCAGCCGTGCAAGAAGTGGAGCGAACCAATCAGATGCCTGTCGTGAGCATTGCCAAACTGGCTGACCTGTTTGCCTATTTGCAAGGCAACGACAAATTGGCGCAATATTTCCCCGCAATTGAAGCGTACCGCCAGCAATATTGCGTGCGATAGCTAGTCACATCAAGCGGGCAAAGGCTCGCTTTATGATTTGAGCATGCCCATTAAACGGGACATGATCAATGCCGGGTTATTTTCGACAACCCCATTCGGCGTCAGCTGATTTACCACATCGGGCAAATACTCGGCAATTTTGCCACTCAACTCTTCAGTGGTCATATTCAGTTTGGCTGCAATGCCAGCCAGCACAGAACTCCCTAAAGCGGCACCGATTTGCTGCGCATTGACGCTCATATTGGCATCTTTACCCACCCAGGAATCGACCTGCTCGGATAAACCGCCTGCTTTCAGCGTTTGTAAAATCCCGGGTAAACCGCCGTATTGCTGAAAAAGCTCCATGGCCAGTTTTGCCAAGGGGCCTTTATCACCCATGACTTTGTTCATCATGGCACCGGCAACGCTATCGAATAATCCCATTATGGACTGCTCCTATTAATAATATTTGTTTCGCCTTTGAGCGAGTTCGATTATTGGTATGTGTGCTCTGACTATTAAGTACAAAGTTGTGCTGAGTCATTTTATTTCGCCTTTAGGCGACCATTCTTTCTTATGCTTGTCCATAAGAAAGAAGGCAAA
>CAKZJM010000177.1 GCA_936943315.1 uncultured Methylophilus sp.
ACTGAGGAGCAGCAATATCGACGAAAGCCAGACAAACGCAAGGGAACGCTTCATAACGGCTAACGTTTGACATAAGGGGCGCGCTTTAGCGCGTCCCGCTTGATGGATGGGTTGGGCATGTTAGTCACCCCCCACAAAATAAAACATGCGCCAGCCTTCAGTGGTTTTCTTAAAACCTGCACGATAATTTGTACCTGCATTTTTAGGACACTCAATGGAGTGGTCAGCCTTTTCAAAGCAATCTCGACCAGTAACATGATAAAGTTTTTTTAAAAGAGATGTATCAGCTTTCCAAGCTTGTATGGCCTGCTCCGAATCCCCATCGCCACCAAAACTCCAAACAAACTCTGTGACCATCAGTTTTTTTAGTGTGTCTGTATCTTTTTTACTTGCAGCAACATGCACTTTCGAAATAAGAAACTGCGCCTCTTTTGGAATGGGTTCTGCTAGTGCAGAAGTGCTAAGCGCTGACAAAACGAATAAGTGGATAAAGCGTAAACGAAAGATCATGATGCCCAACGTTTGAATTAAGGGGCCTGCTTTAGCAGGTCCCGCTTGAATGATGGGTTATGCCTAGTTTATAGCCCATTAGCAATTGCCTGTTTGATTATGGGTGCTACTGATTTTTCTGTAATTTCACGGTCTTTGCAATATGTTGACTGCAACCACACAGAAAGCTTTTTCTGTCCTTTGCTGGCGTTACACCCGCAGCAGCAAATGGCAATATTTTCTCTTGTGATAATTTTTTCATCATTGATTATATGCTCCCAACTTGCGGCTGATTTTTTCGAGATTTTGGAAAGCGTGAATGGTGTACCACAATAGACACACTCCTTGTCTCTAGCGCGAACTTCAGCCTCTAACCAGGCCGGTATGTTCCAGTTATTCGCCATATCAATCTATTTTATGCATAACGTTGTAGGTAAAGGGCGGCCCGCTTGCGGGACGTCCAGCGAAGGCCGAAGGCCGTAGCGGCTTTGACCGAAGTGTTAGCGTTCAAAGGGCACCTCGATGAACGGAAACGTGTCATGAAACCGCTTTTGAATGGCGGCCGATTTTTTAAGTTTGGACAGAGCAACTTCGTGAGGAGGCCCGTCTATGTGTGCATGGCCACGCAAATAGGCAATGCCGAAGAGAGCTATATCGTCAGCCTTACTTGTGACAGATGAGGGGTTAAAGCCGATTGCGCGATAGATGTGAAAACGTGGCTCATCGAAGTAGAGCAAATCAAGCATGTACAAAGGGTAGTTGTCGCGCGTTGCGATGATGTGCTCAGCCCACTTGTTTAGGTCGTGGTTGTCGATGGCGTTGCAGAAATAGCACGCCACCACAAAACCGATTAAAGATGAATCTTCTTGGGCCAATCCGTCCATGGGCGATGACTGAACGCTAACGTTTGAATTAAGGGGCCTGCTTTAGCAGGTCCCGCTTGAATGATGGGTTAGCCATTAACTTTTGCCATTGCATAACTGCATGCACCCTCTTGGTTTTGAAATGGGTATTTGATCTCGTCTAGGTAAGTATCGTGAAGTAATCTACGGCTTATGCCAAAACCTAAATACCGATAAATACTTACATTTAGACCACCTTGGCTACCCGCAAAGCCAAATTGATTCACCTCACAGTAAAAAGTGGGTGTTAATTTTATCTGGTTTGTTTTTCCATCAATGGCAAAAGACAAAATACTGCCTAGAGCTATTAATAATGACAATACCAGAACTGAAAGACCAAGCATTAAGCCGAGTGAGCGAGGCTTAATAGTAAAAACAAAACCAGCTAAATTTAAGTAACAGCCAAGAGCAATAAATTGTAAAACGATATTTGCGGCATTGGATTGAAACCGAAGCCCAACAAAATAAGCAACGGCGCTTAAAATAACAAAGGTTGAAATAACTGCGTACCTTTGCACTATGTTTCGCTCAACACCAAAATACCTAAATCTTTCAATCGACGCCACAAATGGGGCAAATACAGGAATGCTTAAAGGCACCGATAGACTAAGCAAAACTAAAGCGTTTGTTTGCATATATGGCTAACGTAAAGTAGACCCCAAAAACAAACCTCAACTTTTATTTAGGCTCGGGGCTATAAATTTATAAAAATGATTTATCATTATTAAATCAATGCTTTGAGTTTTTATATTACACCTGATTAAAGGGAGTTAGTGATGGAAAACACACCTGCGGTAAAACCCTCACCAAAGTTGTTCCCTTTAATCGTCGAGCGGTTGCGCGTGAAGCATTACAGCAAGCGCACTGAAGATACATATGTTAATTGGATTAAACGCTATATTTTGCATCATGGCAAGCGACACCCACGCGAGATGGGTGTCGCTGAAGTAGAAAGTTTTTTAACGCACTTGGCAGTTGAGCGAAATGTGTCTGCCAGTACGCAAAATCAGGCTAAGAGCGCCCTGCTCTTTTTGTATAAAGAGGTGCTCGAAATTGAGTTGCCCTGGCTGGACAATGTGACACAGGCTAAAGCACCCAAACGGATGCCAGTGGTGCTTAACAAACAAGAGGTCCAGGCCTTGCCCAACCGCCTGGATGGGACGCTGTGGTTAATAGGCAGTTTGCTTTATGGTAGTGGCTTAAGGGTGATGGAATGCTTGCGCTTGCGGGTGAAAGACATCGACTTTGTAAAACGTGAAATTTTGGTTCGTGAGGGCAAAGGGTTTAAAGACCGGGTGACAATGTTACCAGCAGCCTTGGTAGAGCCACTTAAGCAGCATTTGATCAAAGTGCAGGCCTTGCATGATGAAGACCTGGCGGCAGGATTTGGCGAGGTGTATATGCCAATGGCGCTGGATAAGAAATACCCGAATGGTGGTCGTGAATGGGCTTGGCAATATGTGTTCCCCTCTATCAAGCGCTCGATAGACCCGCTAACAAACAAGATTCGGCGACATCATGCGGATGAAAAAACTGTACAGCGCGCCGTTAAAAAAGCGGCCAAGGGCGGCAATATTATTAAGCTGGCCACCCCTCACACCTTACGCCACAGCTTTGCCACTCATCTGCTTGAGGGCGGTTATGATATTCGCACCGTTCAGGAATTACTGGGGCATAGTGATGTGTCTACCACCATGATTTATACCCATGTGCTTAACAAAGGCGGGCGTGGAGTGAGTAGCCCACTGGATGTCATATGAGGAAATTGCTCCCGCCGTCACTAAGCAGCTGAGGCGGTCTGAATGCCGATCAAACTGGCAAACTGTTTGGCAGGCATGGGTTTGCCAAATAACTCGCCCTGCCCTTCCTGGCATTGCCTTGCCTTGAGGTAATCGCGCTGGCTTTTTTGTTCTATGCCTTCTGCGATGGTTTGCAGGTCAAATCCGTGGGCTATGTCCAGCGTGGCACACACTACCGAGTCATCTTGTTTATGCTCCAGCATGCCGTGCACAAATGAGCGGTCAATTTTGATGCGCGTGAGGGGATAGGTTTTAAGCAGGCTAAGCGAGGCGTAGCCGGTGCCAAAATCGTCGAAGGCAATGCCTACACCGTAACCTTTCAACTTGCGCAGGGTTTCGAGTACAACTTCGTCGTTATCCAGTGCGATATTTTCTGTGATCTCAAGCTCTAGTGCACTGGGTGGCAAGCCATGCCGGTCGAGCACATCCATGACTTCTTGCACCAGGTTACCCACCCGGAACTGTGCTTCAAACAGGTTAACGCCTATCCGAAACTCGCTAGCTCCCTGCCGCCGCCAGTAAGCGGCTTGCGCACAGGCTTCATCCAGAATCCATGAGCCTACAACGGCGGCTAACGGCCCGCCTTCGAGCGCTGGGATAAATGACATGGGCGCTAATATGCCACGCTTGGGATGATGCCAGCGCAATAAGGCCTCTGCACCTACAATGGCACCGGTTTGCAAACACACTTGTGGCTGGTAATAGAGTAAAAATTCGCCTTGATCTACAGCGCGGTGTAATTCCATTGCGTAAAGGCGACGGGCAACGGCTTCCATGCGTAAGGCGGGGGTAAACAAGCAGACGCGGCCACGGCCGGACAGTTTGGCTTTAAACAAGGCCAGGTCTGCATCACTGACCAGCTCTAGGGCTTCTTGTGCATGCAGCGGCGCCAATGCCACGCCACAGCTGGCAGCGACGCGGATTTCATGCTCGTCGATCAGAATAGGCTGGGCAATGTGGTGGATGATTTTTTCGGCCAGGTGCATGGCCACTTCTGCCGTTGTAATGTTAGGCACAATAATGGCAAATTCATCTCCCCCTATTCTAGCCACAACGCCGGGCGCAGTGACGAGATGCGCCATTTGGGCAGCCACATGCTTTAACACGGCATCGCCAAGGGTATGCCCCAAGGTGTCGTTCACATCTTTAAAGCCATCGAGGTCTACCATGAATACGGCGGCGGGTTTTGGCATGGTTAGAGTGTCTTCTACCACCCGGTAAAAACGCGCCCGGTTTGCCAGGCCCGTCAATAAATCTACATTGGCGCGCAAGCGCAACTCGGCCTCTTCCATGCGCTGTTCGGTGATGTCTTTGAGGCTGGCTTCAAAGCGCATCTTGCCGGACTCTTTCCAGGCAAATAATGAGAAACCCAGCAAAAATTTGGTGCCATCTTTACGCAGGCCAAAGATTTCAGAAAAAGTATCTAAATGCCCAACCGTATCTTCTGCAATGGCTTTGGCGATGGCTTCTTGCAGAATGTGACGGTCACGCTCCAGCATGAGTTTATCCACCCCCATGCCCAGGCCTTCTTGCATGTCATAACCATGTGAAAGCGCTGCGGCAGCGTTCCAGGCAATCATTTTCAGGTCAGCATCAAACCACACGATTGGGGTGGTTGAGTTGCCGGCATACTTTTCAAAGCTGGGTCGGTGGCGATTACTGGAGGTTTCTATACGGCGGAGTTCAAGGCGGTCGGAGACGATGCGCGCGAGCTCAAGTAAACGGCGCTGGTCTTCGTCAGTAAAATTGAAATGGGGCTTGTTATCGAGCACGCACAAGGCGCCGAGTGCCAGACCGCCGGGAGAGCGCAGCGGCACCCCTGCATAAAACCTCACCTTGGTATCGCCGGTGACGAGTGGGTTATCGTGAAAGCGCTCGTCTTGCGTGGCATCAGGGACCACCATAATGTCGATTTGATTGATGGCATGACCGCAAAACGAAACATCACGCCGCATGTCGGTTTCACCGAGGCCTACACTGGCAGCAAAAAACACATGGTCACTGCCTATCATGTTGACGGCGGCCACGGGCATATCAAACATACGCGCAGCCATCTGAACGATAGGGTCGAGACTGGCGATCAGGCCTTCATCGTCCAACCCATGCTCATATAATGCGGCAAGCCTCGCTTGCTCGCTCTCCAAAATTGCAGGACATTTCATCGCAGACTCCTGTTTCCGAGCTTAGATTCATGGACTGTTAGAAATCACGCGTCGGCAGATAACGCGAGATATATTTACATAATTACTTTATTTTGGCACTTTTATTTTGCGCTTATGTATTTGTGCTTATGATGCTTTCAGACGACCGGCATAGACAAAGGTTTATTTTTGCTTGTCACCAATATGGCTCTGGCCACGCATTCTGGCGAGCTTGACCTGTTTTTGGCGCTCACGTAGCGACTCTTTTTTCTCTGCAGACAATTTATCAAAACAATAAGGGCAAGAGATCCCCGCTTCATATTGTTCGCTTTGCATTTCTTCTTTGGTCAGCGGCATGCGGCAGGCGTAACACTGGTCATGGTCACCGACTTCCAGCCCATGTTTGACGGCTACGCGCTGGTCAAACACAAAACAATCACCCTCCCACAGACTTTGCTCCTTGGGCACGGTTTCCAGGTACTTGAGAATGCCGCCTTGCAGATGATAGACCTCTTCAAACCCTTGCTGCTTCATGTATGAAGACGCTTTTTCGCAGCGGATGCCACCGGTGCAAAACATGGCGACTTTTTTATGTTTGGTTTTATCCAGGTTCTCGGCCACGTATTTGGGAAACTCGCGGAAGGTCGTCGTTTTAGGATCAACCGCGCCCTTAAAAGTGCCAATGTGCACTTCGTAATCATTGCGGGTATCTAGCACGATCACGTCAGGGTCAGAAATAATGGCGTTCCAGTCTTCAGGTTTAACATAGGTGCCGACAACTAGGTTAGGATCAACCTCGGGCACGCCCATGGTGACGATCTCTTTTTTGAGCTTGACCTTCATGCGGTAGAACGGATGGCTGTCTGCCCAGGATTCTTTATGTTCGAGGTCGGCCAGGCGCGGATCCTGGCGTAAATAGGTCAGTATGGCGCGAATCTCTTCCGGTTTTCCGGCAATCGTGCCATTGATGCCTTCGTGCGCCAGCAGCAAAGTGCCTTTTATGTGGTGTTTCTGGCAAGCCTCTAAAATCGGTTGTTGCAGGTCTTTATAATCGCTAAGCGTGACGAATTTGTAGAGGGCGGCAGTGAGAAATTGACTCATGTGAGAACAGGCTTTATTTCAAAATCGCGATTTTACCACTCTAACCCACTGATGCAAAAAGAAAAACGGGCACAAGGCCCGTTGATCTCGAATTGCTAAATCGGACAGCTAAGACTGGATGACCAGGATTTCACCTTTGCCCAGGCCGCCCATATCCCCCATCCAGCGTTGTACGCGCTGACTACTGATCTGTGCAAACCGGCTATCCAGCAGTTTGAAAGATTTATACAGAATATTGAGGAAAGGCAATTTGTGAAAACCGCAATCTATCCAGGTGGCTTGAGGTGCCGGCGCTTGCGCCAGCAACAAGGTGCCCCGCTTCATGCCGTAGCCCAGGTGTGTACCCGTGCTGCCCAGCACACCCAGCGTGCCCGCCATCATGTCCGAGCCACAATAGTCACCGGCATTGCCTTCGATCAGCAGCATGCCGCGGCGCATACGGTCGCCCGCACGCGCACTGGCGTTACCTTTACAGATAAGCACACCGTTTTGCAGTTGTGCGCCTAAAAAATCACCCGCATCGCCCTCGACGATTAGCTGGCCCGCCGTCATACCGAAACCGATATAGTGGTGAGATGAAGTCGTGTTTTTGAAGGTGACTTTAGGCGTTTCTACCCCAGCATCCACGCTGACTTCAAATGCATCCGACACACTCAGGTTAGCGGCCAATTTGATCGCTGAGATGTCGGCAACAGTTTTGCCTTGTAAAGCCAGTGGCAATAAAGCACGGCAATCGACTGTGCGAGAAACTGGCTTGGCAGTTAAAATGATATGGCTCATGCGGTCACCTCCCCGCTTAAAATTGGGCGCAGTTTAAAGTGATGTTGACCCAGCTTGCCGCCATAATTACCGGCAGACACACGCAAAATGCCATTGTCTTTACCCAGGCTACAGGCCGCTTCGATACCGGCTTTCATGGAGACTGCAATATCTTCAAAAGTCAGGCCGTTCACCACAATTTCCATCACGCTTTCCACACGCGGATCTAGTTCGCTTTTCACCACCCCTTTGAGCGTGGGACAGAAGGCATCATTGGTACTGGCAAACATTTTGGGGTATTTGCTGCCCACCTTGGAGCCAGAACGCACGACCCCGCCCGGGAAAGGCATAATCACATTGGGCAATTTACGCATGGCGTCAATCGCCGCTTCGCAGGCCGTGAGCACTTGCGCCTGGCTGGCCCCCAGCACCAGGAAGTTGCCGCCGCCGATGGCACGCACCATGCCTGTGGTTTCTTCGGTTAAAAACTCACCATCCATGACCGGAATCCGCCAGTAGCGCTTGAGCTTGCCTGTGGCATCGGGAATTTGCTTGGACACCTGGTAACCATCACCAAAGAAGCGCAGATGCTTGCCCAGGCTGATCATTTCTTCAGACTCAATGCCGGCAAAAGCCGCGGCGGTTGGGCAGGTGAGTATGCATTGTCCCATACGGGTTTCCAGCTGTTGCATAAGCACTTTACTGCCCATCGCAAACATCAGCACACTCACGCCTGGGCGGCCATCCGGCGTTTCATCCTCAGAAAGTTCACGCTCTATGCCGGCCTCTACGCCACAGCCGATCACACTGGTGGCAAAACCAGTCATGGCATTGGCAGCGTTATAGGCCCAGCGCAGATTTTGCGCGGTAATCAGGATACGTGTGCCGCGCATATTGAATGCTTCGGCAAAGGTGTCATCTATGTCTACGCCATTTAACTGCATATTCACCCCTGGCTATGGTTAATGACATGATTGCGGCCATCTTCCGCAATATGGTCATTCGAAATTTTGAAATTTTGCATCTGCATGGTGTGGTAACGGTCAAAATACTGTTTGATGTCTTTTTCCACGCCCGTATCAAAGGCAGGTTTGGCGGTATGGGTGGCTTTTACCACTTTGCCCTCTTTCACCACCAGCTCGCCATCTTTAAACACCAGGTCTGGTTTGGCAAACATGGCTTCCTTATCCGCCTGGTCGGTATAGACCGTAATATCTGCTGCGGCACCCACGCCTAAATGGCCGCGGTCATTGAGGCCGATCAATTTAGCGGGCGCTGCGCGGGTCATGGTGGCGATTTCATACAGGCTGTATTCGCGATCCAGCGACTTGAGGTTGCTCATGGCCTGTGCATCCAGGTTGAGTTTATCGAAAGCATCGTTGCGGAACGATTTATCCATCAGCAAGCGAATCAGGTGCGGATAGCTTGTAAACGGTGCGCCGTTCGGGTGATCCGTGGTCAGAAATACGCGCCAGGGGTCGTCTACACTTAAAAACACTTCAAGGCCAATCGCCCATTGCAAGGCATTGACGTAATTTTCATCCCGGTATTTGAAAGGGACCACGCCACAACCGGCATCACACTCAATGTCCATAATCACCGACTTTTTGGGATTGGCGACTTTGGCATTTAAGTGCTGCATCATGTTATCGCCAGACGCGGTCACGGTCTGACCAAACAGGATCTGGCCCACATCCGCGGTGATATGTTTATTGTTATTGATCGCTTCGGCGATATTGGCGGCCGCAGAAGAAAACTTTTTATCGCCTTCTGTGCCGTAGCTATGAAACTGGATATGCGTCAAATGCATGGGCAAGCCATCGCTGGCCCCCATAGTGTCTAGCGTGGTCTGGAAGTTACCGGCCACGCCCAAGTTGTTACAGTGCACATGCAGCGGCTTGGCAATGCCCAGCTCGTTTACGGCACGGCTCA
Organism: uncultured Methylophilus sp.; assembly: GCA_936943315.1. GTDB lineage: Bacteria > Pseudomonadota > Gammaproteobacteria > Burkholderiales > Methylophilaceae > Methylophilus. Next base: position 9,124 of record CAKZJM010000177.1, read on the forward strand.
GCGCCTGCAAAATACGGCGCGGCGTAATATTGTAAAAACTATGTAGCTGGTCCAGGTCCTGGCGGCGCTCATTGAATTTAAAGGCGGAAATCCCACCCGGATTCACCACTTTAATGCCTATGGTTTGCGTCGCATGCAAGGTCCAGGCCACATAATCATTGATGGTTTTCTGGTCAGCATTCTGGCTCAGCAAGCGCAGCAGGTAATCATCGTTGCCCAACATGGCATAGCCGCCCTTGTCGATCATGGGCGTGTCGCCCATTTCCATATGGGCCTGGCGGGCATTGACCGCCAAAACCGCAGGCTCAAACGCGGCAGTGTAGCCCATCTCGATATAGCGCATGCCGGTATCGGTGGTATTCGGTGTGGCATGATGACTGCAGTTGGCGCCGCAGATGTGCGCTTCAGGCTCTTGCAGCTTGCGCATGGCCTGGTATTCAGGCAGCAGCATACGCGCAATATTGACTTTGCCGCCACCGATATGACTGTGCATATCAATCGCGCCTGCCATGACGATTTTGCCGTTCAGGTCATGCACCTGGTTGATTTTTTCACTGTCAGCTGGTTTAGCAATAATGCGACCATCGCGGATATAAATATCCTGCACTACGCCATCCTTGTTATGGGCGGGATCAATCGCTTTGGCATTTTTGAGTAGCGTAATCATGCCAAATCTCCTTGTAATGCAGTTTCAATC
>CAKZJM010000178.1 GCA_936943315.1 uncultured Methylophilus sp.
CGCGTTGATGCCGTTGGCATAAATGAGCTTTTCGGTTGCCAGCAATAGCCGTTGCAGCGGTTCATTCGTCGTCATACCCACATTGTAGAACAGTCATTCTACGCCTGTCTAGAGTGCTTCCAGTAGGATTGTTTCGTTAAACGCAATAATGAATTGCGCCCAGCCTGGATTTTCAGGGCTAAAAAATCCTTTAAATTTCAGTCACACCGTTCACAAGACGGACCTAACAATGACCTAAATGACTGAGAGGACTGATGATGAAAAACCAACCTTTAAAATCTATGTTGCGCATGCCCATGCTGGTGGGCGCGCTGATGACCGCTTTAGCGATGCCTGTGCTGGAGGCCTCAGCAGCGCCGGTTTCAAATACGGGCACGGCGAATGAAACCAGCGTGACCTACCATACTCAAGTCGTAGACGGTGTTAAAGTCTTCTATCGCGAGGCAGGCCCTAAGAACGCGCCCACCGTATTGTTACTGCATGGCTTTCCGACATCGTCGCATATGTTTAGAAATTTGATACCCAAACTGGCTGACCGCTACCATGTGATTGCCCCAGACTACCCTGGCTATGGACAAAGTGAGCAACCGGCCATGCATCAGTTCACCTACAGTTTTGATCACCTGGCGGCGATTGTCGACAAGTTAACGAACCAACTCGGACTGAATAAATATGCACTCTACGTGCAGGATTATGGCGCCCCCATCGGCTATCGCCTGGCTTCTGCACATCCAGAGAGAGTCACGGCCATCGTCGTCCAGAACGGCAATGCGTATCTCGAAGGCATAGACAATCCGTTCTGGGATCCGGTCAAAGCCTTTTGGAAAGACAAATCCGACGCCAATGCTGCCAAGTTGCGCCCACTCCTTGAATTGAATGCGACCAAATGGCAATACACCGAAGGTTTTCGCGACCCCGCCAGCCATGTCAGCCCGGACACCTGGATGCTGGATCAAGCGTATATGGACCGCCCAGGCAATAAGGATATCCAGATTGAACTGTTTTACAGCTATGGCACCAACCCGCCGCTTTATGCCGCATGGCAAGCTTATTTCCGCCAACATCAACCGCCCATGCTGATTGTATGGGGCAAAAATGACAAGATTTTCCCGGCTGAAGGTGCCACCCCTTATTTGCGGGATTTGCCGCAAGCGGAGCTACATTTGCTCGATACTGGTCACTTCGCCCTGGAAGAGGACGGTGAGGAAATCGGCCTGCTGATGCATCAGTTTCTAGACCGGAAAGTGAAGCGTTAATCTGAGACTGGCTGAATCCCTATGCCGGAAAGTGTTTGTTACGGCATAGGGTTTCAGCGCTCAGTCGGTGTAAGTCTACATCCATTACACAAAACTCACTCCGACGATGCTGGCGGCAGAGCACTCTCAGCCGCCTCCTGCTCAAGCAGGGCTTTTTTGCGGGCGATGCCCCAGCGATAGCCTGACAGAGCGCCATCTAGCCGCACAACACGGTGACACGGAATCGCCACCGCCAGGACATTGGCAGCACATGCACTGGCCACTGCGCGCACCGCCTTGGGTGCACCAATACGATGTGCAAGCTCGCTATACGTGACAGTCGTGCCATAAGGGATATTGCGTAAGACTTGCCAGACCTGTTGTTGAAAAGCGGTTCCCTGAATATCCAGTGGCAAATCGAGCGAAAAATCCGGTGGGCGCCCGGGTGTTTCAATCCATGCAAGCACAGTGGCTACTGTGGCCTCAAAATCCTGATCGCCACCGACAAAGTCGGCCTGTGGAAACCTGTCCTGCAATTCACGTAACAACATGTCAGGATCATCACCCAGTGAAATCGCGCACAAGCCTTTGCCAGTGCTGGCGACCAGCAGGCTGCCTAAGCGACATTGTGCAATGGCAAACCGAATCTGGGTGTGAATGCCCCCTTTGGCGTATTGCCTGGGTTTCATGCCTAAGACATCGCTGGCGGACGCATAAAAACGGCTATTTGAGCCAAACCCCGTTTCATATATCGCATCGGTGATTTTCATGTCCGCATCCAGTGTCTGGCGCAGCTTTTGTGCTCTGTGTGCGTGCGCATAAGCTCTCGGGGTCAGGCCAGTCATGGCTTTGAACATACGGTGAAAGTGAAAAGGGCTCCACCCGGCGCTTGCT
>CAKZJM010000179.1 GCA_936943315.1 uncultured Methylophilus sp.
GCTTACCAGCAGGTTTGTTGCGTGGACCGTTATCCTTAAACGCTTTGTCTTTGCGTGGCGCTTGCTCGGTCGAGTGAGTTTCTTGTGGCTGAGTGGCGCGCAAGTCTTTTTTAGGGACTGGCGCTTTGGTGCGGTCACGTAACTCAGGCGACAGTTGGCGGACAGGTTTCTGTCGTTTTTGGTCGGTGGGCGCTGGGGATTTGTTGAGTTTGAGCGTAGACAAAACAGTCGTCTCACTATTTAAGATGAATAAGCCGTTATTGTAAGTTATTTGGCTGCTGACGGACGAAAATTCAGGCTACCCGGTTGCTTGCGCGCACTTTCGGACATGTATTGCAGAATACTGTCAGCCCGCTTTAATTGCGGTTGCCGGGCGATAAACTCTTGCTTCCAGGCTCGGTGCGGATTGCGGATAATGCCCGCCAGCCAGGCCGCTTGTATCGGGCTGAGTTGCGCGGGGTCGACGCCAAAGTAATAATTTGCCGCGGCATGTGCGCCGCACAAGCTGGGGCCCCAATCGACCGTATTCAAGTAGAGGTTAAGGATTTGCGTTTTATCCAGCGTGCTTTCCAATTGCACCGCATACAGCAGCTCTTCAATTTTGCGCTTCCAGGTACGCTCACCATTGGTAAACATATATTTAACCACTTGCTGGGTAATGGTGCTGCCACCCACCGCTTTGTCGGCGCTTTCCTTGCCTAGCAATTGCTGCATTTGCGTCATGGCATAGCCCGGGTGATGCCTAAAATTGGCGTCCTCGGCAATGATGGTCGCCATGGGCAGCCAACGGCCCATTTTATCGTAGGCCAGCCAATGCACTTTTTCAGGGTGTTTTTGTTCGTCTAATAGCGGGCAATCATATTGCACAGCGTTGGTGGTCACTTTGCTGATGTCCAGGCCACTGACTTGCAGTTGCTCTAACTGTGGTTGCGCACTCCAGCGTTGCTTGGGCCAGCGCAAGGTGCCTTTGGCAGTCAGCACACCACTCACATGCGCCTGTGCGATGGCGGTTGAATGCTGGCGCAAGGGTGCCAGCAGATTGGCCAGCGGTGTCGTGGGCAAGGTCCAGTGCAAGCGCAGAGAACGCATGTTCACTGTGCCTTCAAAATAAATCTTGAACGGGTTCACGGCAGCATCTGCCAGTAAATAGCCTTTTAACTGCTGGCCATCCAGTTTGAGCCAGAGCTCGACCGAATCAAGCATCAACGGTTTGTCACTGACAGATTTGGCATCCAGCCAGCAGTGTTGGCAATGCACGCGCAACCCGTCTGCGTCATAGAGTCGGATATCGCCGTGATGCAGACTAAAGCCTTTGTGATCGAGCCACCAGCGACCCGCCGGAGAGGTAGCCAGCATCAACATGGGTAACACGCGTACCTGTATGCCATTGCCTACCGGTAATTTGACCCGCCAGGCGGTTTTATCGTAGGGTTGCCAAATCCAGGCCGCGATACCCAGCACGGCCAACAGGCAGGCTATGAGTATTGTCGCAAGCAGGCGTTTGCACCACACGATGAGCATGCAGGACCTTAAACCAATAGCCGTTCTACCACTTTGCCTTGTTGCAGGTGGCTTTCAATGATGTCATCAATGTCACTTTCATCGACAAAGGTGTACCAGACGGCATCTGGGTAAATGACCATCACCGGGCCTTCTGCACAGCGGTCCAGGCACCCGGCGCGGTTGATGCGCACATTGCCAGCGCCAGCCAGACCCTGTTGTTTGACTTTCTTTTTCATGTAGTCAAACGCTGCTTCGGCCCCTCTGTTCATGCAGCAGTCTTCACCATTCTCGCGCTGGTTAAGACAAAAAAATACGTGGTATTTAAAGTGACTATCAGTCATAACGATTGCCTTGTAAAACCTCGCGCCGAAACAGCGTGCTATTCGGTGGAGAGTTGGTCATCCCTGGTAAAGGTCCAGGTACGGGTAATACTTAATACATCGGTATCCTGCCGGATGTCTTCGGGAAACACCGGAAAGGGCGCCGCCAGCTGAACGATGCGGCGTGCAGATTCATCGAGCAAATGGTGCCCGGAGCTGCGATGAATACGGATACTTTCTATACTACCATCGGCCCTGACCGAAACGGTCATTTGCAATTGGCCATACAGCTTTTGTATGCGGGCTGTTTGCGGATAATTCAAGTTGCCTACACGCTCGATTTTTTGCCGCCATTGTTCTACATAGTTGGCAAAACGGTATTCCCGCGTCCGCGCACCAATAAACTGACGCTTAGGCCGCATTTCATATTCTTCCTGCTGCTTGGCAATCAAAGCCTCCAGCTTTGCCATCTCTTGCGTGGCCGCCGTTTGCGGCTGCGGTTGTACCGGCACATGCTGCGAAGGCGGTTGCTGCTTGGCCGATGGATGAGGGTGTGCCAAGGGCGGTGTTTGCAAACTGGTGACCGCTTGACTGGCTTTTAACTGGGTGAGCAGGGCTTGTGCTTCTTGCTCAAGCTGGGCCACGCGTTGTTTTTCACGGATCAGCTCAGCCTCATGGGGGCTGGCCGCCGTGGTTGCCGAAGGCAGGGTGGCTTGCGCAGCCTGCGGTAATGAGGCCTGCCGCTGTTGCACGCTGGGCAGTGGGCTTTTCATCTGCCGCTTCTCATCGGTGTTGCCACCACGGTCGAGATTGGCTTGTGCCAGCGCATCCGCTTTTTCAGGCGCACTGCGGGTTTTGCTGTTGACCAGCAGCACCTCCAATGACGGAATCTGGTCTTTTAATGCTTTTAGCTCAGGTTGAAAATGGAGCGTCAGCAGCACCGCATGTGCCAGTAGCGAAAACCACAGCGCCCATACCAGGGGTGAACGTTTATGGAATCCGTCGCGGAAACCCATCGTTGGTCTGCCTGCTTATCCCTGCAAGGCCTGCAATAGTTTTTGGTGTACACCGCCAAAACCACCATTACTCATCACCAGCACATGATCCCCCGGTGCGGCCATAGCTGTGACAGCTGCCACCAGCTGGCCGAGGTCATCAAAGGTTTTTGCTTTATGCTGGATGGGTGCCAAGGCTGCCGCAGCATCCCAGCCCAGGTTATTGGCATAACAAAATACCGCATCGGCGTCTTTGAGGCTGTCGGGCAGGGCGTCTTTCATCACCCCCAGTTTCATGGTGTTTGAACGTGGCTCGAGCACGGCCAGGATTCGGGCCGCGCCCACTTTCGCGCGCAAACCCGCCACGGTGGTGGCAATCGCTGTCGGGTGATGGGCGAAATCGTCGTACACCGTCACCTCGTTGGCAACCCCTTTGACTTCCATGCGGCGTTTCACGTTCTTGAACTCACCTAATGCCTCAATGGCAATACAAGGTGCGACCCCAACATGCCGTGCCGCGGCAATCACCGCCAGGGCGTTGTTACGGTTATGCTCACCGAGCAGTTCCCAACTCACGTTCCCTTGTCGTTCGCCATTAAAAAACACATCGAAGCGACCTTGTGCGTCCACATTGTGTACCTGCCAGCCACTGGCACTGTCGATGCGTTCCAGCGCACTCCAGCAACCTCGCGCGATTACCCGGTCCAGGCTTTCCTGCTGGTTGGCAACCACCAGGCCTTGCTGCGGGACGGTACGCACCAGATGATGAAACTGTTTTTCAATCGCGGTGAGGTCTTCAAAAATATCGGCGTGGTCGAACTCTAAGTTGTTCAATACGGCCGTGCGCGGGCGGTAATGCACAAACTTCGAGCGCTTGTCGAAAAAGGCCGTATCGTATTCATCCGCCTCAATCACAAAAAATGGCGAGACGGACTTTGGATCCTGCCGCGGCGTCTGTGGCAAACGGGCAGACACACTAAAGTTTTCAGGCACGCCGCCAATTAAAAAACCTGGGGCTAAACCCGCATATTCCAACACCCAGGCCAGCATGGAAGAAGTTGTGGTTTTGCCGTGCGTACCGGCCACAGCCAGCACCCACTTACCTTGCAGCACATTCTCGGCCAGCCACTGTGGGCCCGAAATATAAGGCAAGCCCTGGTTGAGAATGGCTTCCATGAGCGGATTGCCGCGAGTGACAACATTGCCTATGACATAGATATCAGGATTGAGGCTGGTTTGGGCAGGGTCAAAGCCTTCAATCAGCTCAATGCCCTGGGCCTCAAGCTGCGTGCTCATGGGCGGGTATACGTTGGCATCACACCCGGTGACACGATGCCCTGCGGCTTTGGCTAGGACGGCAATGCCGCCCATAAACGTGCCACAAATACCTAGGATGTGAATATGCATAGACTTTACCAGATCAGTTTAACGCAGGCATTTTACCAAACAACGCCAGCTTAAGCCGTAGCAATCCGCGCTCAATTTTGAGCAAATAAAGATTGATACTGGCGGCAACGCGCGGCAACATCCCCGGCCTGGAAAATATCGGTAATCACGGCCAGTGCATCGGCACCTGCGGCGATTAATGGGGGGGCGTTTTCCAGGGTAATGCCGCCGATGCCGACGACTGGCACAGAGAGAGACTGCCTGGCGCGCGTAAACAAGTCGGTAGTCGCCCTGGGCGCGTTGGGTTTGGTGGGGGAAGGGTAGCAGGCGCCAAAAGCAACATAATCGGCGCCGTCAGCTTGTGCCTGCTCAGCCAGCTCAAAGCGGTTATAGCAAGATGCACCAATAATTTTTTGTTTGCCTACGAATGCACGTGTTTCAGCAATGGCACAGTCGTACTGGCCGATATGCACGCCATCGGCATCCAGCTCAACAGCGAGCGCCACATGGTCATTAATCAGCAGTGGAATGTTGGCTGTGCGGCAAATCGCAAGTAGTGCACCTGCCTGTTCGATACGCAAAGCATCGCTGGCTGTTTTGTGCCGGTATTGCACCAGGGAGACGCCACCCTGCAAGGCCAGGGCGACTGTTGTACAAAGAAGTTCAGTGTCGTCACAATCCGGGGTGACCAGATATAAGCCTCTAATGCTGAAGTTCACTGGCCTTTTCCTGCACGTCCGACTCACGCGCCCAGAAGAAACGGTCCGGGATGAATTGCCCCATGCCTGGGCGGAAAGCATGGCGCAAGGTTTGCCAGGTGAATTCCTGTGCCTCATGCACCGCTTCCTCCATACTCAGGCCATGAGCGAGGCAAGCAGTAATGGCGCTAGTCAGTGTGCAGCCTGAACCATGATAACTGCCCGGCAAGCGCTCCCAGTGGTAATCTTTAATCAGCCCGGGGATTTCATTTTGCACGCCATAGAGGCTGTTGACCACATCGAGCGAACGCTCATGGGTGCCGGTAATCATCACATATTCGGTGCCCATGCTTAATAAACGTAAGGCACACTCTTCGAGTGAGCTATGCTTCACTTCGTCGCCTTCATCATAATAAGCCAGGCGGCGCGCTTCCAGGCTGTTGGGGGTAATCAGCGTTGCCTGCGGAAACAGCAGCTCACACATCGCGGCTTGCATTTCCTCGTTAGAAAGCTCATCGCCACGCCCCGAAGCCAGAATCGGGTCTATGATTAACGGCACATCAGGGTAGTCCGCCACGATTTCTGCGATGACGGCTACGTTTTCCACGCTGCCGAGCAAACCCAGTTTAAATGCGCTAACCGACACATCTTCCAAAATTGTTCTTGCCTGCTCATTGATCCAATCGGCATCCAGTGGCATCACACTTTCGACACCGACGGTATCTTGCACGGTGATCCCGGTGATGACAGAAAGCGGATAACAGCCAATGCTTGAAAGCGCCATGATGTCTGCTTGCACACCCGCACCACTGCTAGGGTCTGTTGCTGCAAATGTAAGAACGGTTGGAGGAGTATTGGCCATGAAAATCCTTTGGAGCGGCTGACGGGAATCGAACCCGCGTATCAAGCTTGGGAAGCTGGCGTTCTACCATTGAACTACAGCCGCGTACGAATGACCGATATTTTACTTGGTGTACGGGCGAATACAAAACATTATTCAGCACAAAAACAAAAGCCGGACAATTGTCCGGCTTTTGACTGCTTCATGCTGTTAAATACAATTCGAATTCACCCCATCTGGCAACTTCACGCCTGAGCTCAGGATTGGTGTTGATCCCAAGTGATCTTCAGGGGTTGGGCAGGCCACTGCATCCAGGTCTTCCTCATCACCGGCAGCAGGGTTCAATGAAACGATAAACATCGTATTCAATAAGGGGTTATTAGGGATTAAACCACCCAAACCGGCATCATCACGTGGTGAAGCGAATCCCGTTACCGTCGGAGTCACTGGAATGACTGGAACCGCGGTGATGCTACCCGTCGCAGTAGAATTGATGCTGACATTGTATCCACTCACGGTACCTGCACCTGGATTGAAGATTTGCTTGCCTTGCGCCGTCACAGCACTCACCACATTATAGGTGCCGGTGATCGGTTTGCCCGCACCCACCAATGCATCATTGAATGTAGCGCCAGACAATGGGGACACCGTCACGACATCCCCATCAATGGCACCCGTTGTTGCCACGCTCAGGCCAGACAGGTCTGTCACAGTATTGTTACCATCAAAAACTTTGGTAGAAGTACCATTCAGAGTGGCTGTCACGGTAGGGCTTACTTGGTGAACAAAGCCATTGCCAGTGCCTAACAACGTGCCACCAAATGAGGTGCCGTATTGTTTGTAGTTATAAGTCGCCAACAAATTAGCGCCTTTTACATCCCCAATTGGGGTTGCACTATAGATTGTCCAATTGCCACCAACCGCATTTGTGATGCTCGCATTTACCGCATTGATGAAATTACGTCCTGCCACCAACTGCACAGTTTTACTGCCATTGATATTGCCGTTCAAAGTCAGGTCACGTCCTGCTATGGCAAGCAGGTTGGCAGTATTACCGGCAATGCCAGTCCCAGTATTAGCACCTGATAGTTGAGTCACAGCACCCATACTGATATCGCCATTGGTCGCTTTCAATGTCACAGCCCCGGCGGCACCGCCGGATTTGTTTGTACCGTTACCGTCTGCGCCATTCGCGACGATGGCTTGGGTAGTGATATTTGTATTAGCACTGATGTCTACAGTCCCAGCGCTTTTACCGTCGGTATTAGCACGGCTTGTTCCGGCACTGGTATCGATGTTGCCAGTGGTGACAGCGCCGCTAGCCGCGGCCAAGGTTACTTTGGCGCCAATCCCGTTGAAACCCGCTTTGGTCGTGACATCACCCACAGTCACATTGCCTGAACTGCTGTTCACATTGACTGAACCAGAAGTCACAGAAACAATTGAATTACTCCCTGCATTTCCAGCACTGGTCGTGATATTTCCAACTTTAGCATCGCCAGAGGTTGTAATTTCAACTTGACCACCAGCGCCTGCTTTTCCACTCAGTCCGGCAATCGTGCCGTTACCTGGTGTCCCAGAATTAGAACCTGCAGTGTTGATATTACCTGTCATATTCAGGCTACCCGCTTTAATCACAACACTCCCACCATTAAAGCCGTTGGTATTACTCGAGGCGTTGCGGCCATTTGCCGTGATGTTAGCGGTGCCTAGATCGGCCAAGCCAGCAACAGTGATATTGACGCTCCCTGAGGGACCAAAACCAAGAATATTGCCAGACGCACTGATATTACCTGCGGTATGCGTCAGTGTTGCGCCAGACAACAACACATTACCTGGGCCGGTAATATTGGCACCAATAGCCAGGTTACCACCGCCCAGATTGTCGGAGTCGGCTTTCAGTGTCACGCTACCTTTATCGTTTGTCACATCACCGGTCACATTCAGATTATTTCCGGCCTCTGCCAGAATAGCAGCTGAGTTCCCTGCAATACCCGTACCCGTATTCAGTCCTGCCTTAACCGTCACTGCACCCAGATTGACATCCCCTGCCTTGGCATTGACCGTCACGCCACCAGCGGCACCCCCAGATTTGTTGGTGCCGTTACCATCTGCACCGAAAGCAGTGATCGCTTGGGTAGTAATGTTGTTAGCAGCGGTGATATTGATGGAACCGGCACTCTTGCCGTCTGTGTTATTGCGTCCAGCACCTGCACTGGTATCAATGTTACCAGTGCTGACATTTCCATTGTCTGCTGCCAATTTCACATTCGCACCGATGGAGTTGAGTCCACCTTTGGTAGAGATGTTGCCCACAGTTACATTTCCTGAAGCGCTTTTCACATTTACTTCGCCTGAAGCCACAGAAACAATTGATTTAGTACCAGCTTCACCGGCTCCGGTAGTGATGTTTCCAACCCTGGCATCTCCGGTAGTAGTAATCTGAACGTTACCACCAGCGCCGCCTACACCAGTACCAGTAAGGTCACCATTCTGTGGCAGGGCTTCATTTCCAGGTGTACCCGACTTAGAGCCAGAAGTGTTGATGCTGCCTGTCATGTTCAAGCTACCAGCTTTAATCACCACACTACCGCCATTAAAACCGTTGCTATTACTTGACGGGTTGCGGCCATTTGCCGTGATATTAGCGCTACCCAAGTCGGCAGCACCCGCAACATTGATGCTTACACTGCCTGCATCACTATAGCCATTAATATCACCGTTACTGCTGATATTGCCAGCCGTATGCGTCAACGTTGCGGCAGACAGAACAACGCCACCGGGAGCGGTAATATCTGCGCCAATCGCCAAGTTACCTGTACCACTATTATCGGCATCGGCTTTGAGGTTAATACTACCCTTGCCACTGGTGGTCAGCGCTGCATTCACGTTGATATCATTATTGGCTTCAAAGCGAATGTTGCCGTCCTTATTCATCGTGAGCGCATTACTCACAGTGATATTGTTGTTAGCCTGCAAATAAAGCTCACTAAACCCTTTTACGTCATCGACCTGAATCGTAGTCGTGCCACCCGCGTTATCCGCAAAAGCAACGTCTGGTGTACCGTTAGCATTGTCCGCAGGGGAGGGCTGTGCACCAGAAACCAGGACAATATTTTCAGGGTCGAGCAATACTGATCCGCCAATGCCGTTTTCAGCACCGACGTTCACCTTGCCGAAAAATGCCAAGTTTTGTTTGCCAGACACTTCTACAAAACCGCCATTACCGCCAGTTGCGCCACCTTGTGCAGAAATACTGCCGTAGTAACGGGTTAAATCATTGCCCCAAACAACGACTTTACCGCCATTGCCTTGGTGGATAGCGTCAGCCTTGAGAGTCGCCCCTTGAGCCACATAAGTGGTTCTAGCGTTATAGACCGCGTCATTTTTACCTTGGTAATCACCACCAACCAGAATCTTGCCGCCGCCAGTATCACCTGAAGCGTCCAGCACCGCGCCATTCAGGAGTGCAACTTGTTCACCGGTGACTTCAATCGTACCGCCAGTAGTCCCTTGGCCTTTTGCAAGTAATTGACCAGTCACTTGCACTTTAGCGTTATCGCCACCTTCAAGGCGGATCACACCGTCACGCTCAACCAACTGATTGGCTTCGACAATGCCTGAAATATTAATTGCAGCCGAGCGTGCATTGGTCGCCATTTGCACGAAACCGCCGTCGGCAGAAATATTACCGCTATTTTTAATGGTTGCTTCGAGCGCATCGCCAGACAATTTTGCCTTGACCAAGCCATTGCCAAAAAAGTCCAGCGTGGCTTCTTTAGCAGAGCCCAAAACCACACTGCCATTGCTTGCAACCAATGTGCCGCTGTTATCCACGGTATTGCCCAACAGAACAATATAGCCCTCGTTTTTTGTTTTAATGACGCCTTGGTTTTCCACTGAGCCAAGAATACTGCCAGCTACAAAACGATAATTCCCTTTAAGAAAATCATCGTTAGAAATATCCATAGAGGAAGCAACAATATTGCCGACGTTTACCTCGGAGCCCTTGCCAAACAATATCCCGTTTTGGTTAATCAGGAAGAGACTACCGTTGGAGTTCAGTGTGCCCATAATTTCGGAACGACTGTTGCCAATCACGCGGTAGAGCGCTCTGGCGGCATCCGGCATCACCACATCCAGCTGATGACCCTTCATCACGCCGAATTTGTAAAAATCTACAATGTTTACGTTGGCCGTATGGGTATATTGCGTTTGTGTTGCGCTAATGTCTTTAACGGTCAGGTCACCTGCCACCACGCCTGCAACGACATTCGTGTCTGCAATGGATGAGAATGGCATGATCATCGCCGCAAAAGCAGTTGCAACGACAAACCGCCATTTGGCAGCGGTGGTAAATGACGCAGCCCACGCACCCCTTGTGGCGGGGGACTCTGCTACACCGACTTGTCCTTGAACACTGGACTTACCCTGTGCGCGAGTTGTTTCTGCGACCGCGACCCAAGCTTGCTGAAGTTTGCTCCAGACTAGGCGATAAACATGGTTTAAGGATGCTGCTTTCATGACACTTCTCCTTTTAGTAATAAACACCACTGGCCCTCCAAGACCAGTGGGTTACCATCACTTCTCTCTATTCCTGATATGGGTGTAATTTTGTTTCAGGAAATTTTTTTTGTATGTAGCCCAGTATGACTAATCAAAGTTCATCCAGGCGACTTATTTTTTTATGTGTCTGGACTGTCGCCCAGACGATTGATTGCTACTAGAAATTTTTTCTTAATTGAGCCCAGAGCTGGTACTCGGTATTACTTGCTGCACCGTCAAGATCACGTTTTTGCTGAGTATAGGTCGTTGTTAAAATCCATTGTGCCGGGAACTGAATATCCGTTCCAACACCAATCGTGTTAGACCTTACATAAGTACTATTACCGATCGGATCATGGTTCAATTTACCTCTACCCGCATCGTAAAATGCAAAGGGCGTGACCGCCTGAATATAAGGTGTGACATCTGCACCAGTAGTAACATAGGTTTTACGCACATCCGTGCCTACCATCCAGCCTTGATCTGCCTGGCTTGGAATTTCTGAGTATTGGCGCCAGCGGTTGATGGCACCAATGCCGAAACGCTCTGCAATATCGAGGTTATCGCCTGCGCCCTGATAATCAGCGCGGATAACCCAGTTCACACCATTTTCAAAAATCTCGGTGCGACTGGAGGTCCAGTTCCACTTGGTAAAGCTCCCTTGCGTGTCCAGCAGTGATCTGTCACTTGCTTTTGCCACTGAATCTTTGAAATTCACGTTACCCTGCGTGACCAGAAAACTCCACTGATACGCTACGCTACCGATATCGTTAATCCAGTCACCAACAAAACCCAATTCGAGGCTACTGATATCCCGGCGATTGTTCAGACCAAAAGCACCGACATCATCATCAAGGATTTTGTAGTTAGTGCCTACTTTAAATGAAACGCCCTTTTTGGTTTCCCGCAGCAACGGATGTTCCAATGAGCCATAGAAATAATTTGCATCACCGGAGGCATCGAATTGTTTGAAATTACCGCCAAGTTTGTAATCCACGTAGCTATAGGCCAGGTTCATGATCGTGCCTGCACTGCCTACTGGCGTAAAATATAAGCCACTAAGTGAGCGTTGGCCTTCGTCGCGCGAGGTCTTGCCCACCACCACAAATTGGTCGCCACGGCCATTAAGGTTATTCACGGCCCAGCCAAAACCCAAGGTTTCACGGTTTGTGAAACGGTTACCGTAAGTATTGGCCGTCACAAAGCCGCTGTATTTGACTTTTGGTTCAACTGCAATCGCCACGTCTGAGCTACCCACAGCTTCACCGGGGTTAAGCTGTGATGTCACCTGTATGCCAGGCAGGCCATTCATGACCATGATGTTACGCACAAGGTTGCGCTCGTTAAGGACATCGCCTTTATTCAGGCCATATTCTGACAACGATTGGAAGTAAGGCTGGTCGAGACCCTCACCTGCTTCGGCCTTCACGTCACCCAAGGTACCTTCCAAAATGGAAAGCTCGACAACCGCTTCCTTGTCAGTGGATTTTTGCAGGTCTTGCGTGGGCAAATAAACTTGTGTCAGCAAGTAGCCACGTTGACGATAGTAGTTACGGATAGTCCCAACAGCTTCATTCAGTTCTCGCATGCCCACTTCATGACCAGTGAGATACGCCACTTGGGCTGCTAATATGTCGTCTGAAAATTGCTTGTTACCTGAGAACTTGAACTCTTTAACCACAATTTTGAGACTGGATTTTTTTTGTTTTTTTTCTGGTGCAGGCGTCTCTGCAGGCACCTGAATAATTGGGGTTGACTGCGGCAAGGCGGGTCTAGGCAAGTTCTGTTGGATATTCTGGATATCCGGCAAAGAAACACCGCCAGCCAACACCTGAGAGGTATAGCCTAGCGCTAATACCTTCAACAAACCTATGCGCTTTAATGTTGTGTTCAAAATGACTCCTCAAAGCTTTATATAATTATTAATGGCAATATTATAGCAAGGCAAAAAATTACCTTAAAAAACAAGCAAATACTAACTTTTTTTTACAAAAAAATCATCCCTCAGTGGCGTATTTGTTCATTTTGCTAATATTCCATGGCGTCTACGTCCACCACCCAGCGGATTTTCGCTTGTAGCGGATGTGCCTTGAGCCACTCGACAGCCACTTGGAGTAGCTGCTGCAAGGCACCGCGATGAGCAGACTGCAACATC
>CAKZJM010000180.1 GCA_936943315.1 uncultured Methylophilus sp.
TCACACAATCCAAATCATTGATTAAGACTAAAACTATGACAAATTACGATCACTTACATTTGCCATTTAATTCTAGTTAATGCATCTTACTAGATTTTTTCTCTGTTGTGCTGAATTTTTTGTTTTTTATTATAAAAGTTCTATATTTGTTGCATAATCCTACATGCTGTTGAAAATTAAAAACAAGATGACGTAAATTAGATGATTTTATTTTTTCAAAACATACTTCAAAAAGTCATCAACAACTACAAGAGTAATGGCTTTTACCAATCCTTTTTCCGTAGCTTTACTGATGTTTATGGTTTAGGAAGAGAAGTTTTCGCCTTCGGTGATTAAATGAATTTTAAGTGACCAGCGTCCAAGATCATCTTTTCGGGCGGACCATAAAAACAATGAATATGGTCAATCTGCCTTAAATTAAGGAATGAATCGTGTGCTAAATGTGTGCTAAATGTGCTAATTTTGTACTTAATTTTAATCCATTTTTTTACTACTATTGGCCGTCATAGTCCAGTATCAGGTGCGCGGCAAGCCCCGTGTTTACTAGGTTTTGATTAGATAAATAATACAAATACTAAACTTGACTTAATGGTTTCCGAAGCCAGGTCGTGGGTTCGACTCCCGCCGGGCGCGCCAAACCATGAGGGAAGTGGGCACTTGATTCAAGTGCTCACTTTTTTCGTCTTTCGCTTTTATAGCCTGCACCAAACCAATAATTGGCCCCTTCATTTCAATAGCATTTTCCTTTACGATAACCTTATCAACCAATAGTTTTAAGTAGCCTTTTGCAGTTTCTGGATTTGCACTCAATAGCTTGCTTGAAATCAGCTTGCTAAGTTTTTCGAGTTTACTAGTCCGCAATTCTGGAAACGCATCGTTATCAGACTTTTGCAGCTTATGTTTCTCGATCAGTAAAGCTTCCTTAGAGCGTTTCAGGTCTTGCGTTCTCTCAAGTGTCATTTCATCGAGTTCAATTGCACCAAGCTCAATCGCATCGATTAAACGCTTTTGTCTCTCCTCAATTTGTTGTATTTGCCGATTGATTAATGTGACTTTTTCATTAATTTCAGCATCCTCAGCAAGAAGGTTTTTTCGATACTCGGTTAATATCTCTTGTAATTTAGTAGGCGTGAACACCTTTTGCGTTAACGCTTCCATCACCAACTTATCAATTTTACCCATGGGCAGTGATTTGCTACTACAAGCGACATTCCCTTTGCTACAACGACTCGTGCATTTGTAGTATTCGTACTTGCCTCCTTTGCCAGTAGTTTTGGTCATCAAACCACCGCATTCTCCGCACTTAATTAATCCTGTAAGTAACTTTTTCGAGAGGATGCGTTGTATGGGCGCTTTATCTGGTTTACGCGCTTCTCTTTTAGCTTTCACCAGCTCGAATTGATGCGCATTAATGATTGGAGGGATGCTGGTTTTAATCCACTCATCCGCAGGACGAATTTCACGAGTTTTTGAATCAATCACATTGAAGAAATAGTCACCGTTATATAGTGTGTCAGAAAGGATAATGTGGACTTTCTGCATGGTGAAGGGCTGACCACGCATGCGATAACCAGTGTTATTCAACTGCATCGCAATCTCCTTACACCCATACCCCCTCTTTTACTTCATAGAGTTGAGCAATAGTAGCGGGAAAATGCGCTTCTCTTGCCAGCAGAATATCCTCAGCGCAACGAGTGAGGTCTTGTTTGTTTTTTTCGGTGAGTTTGGGGACAGGGAAAGTGTTCCAACCTAAGGTGTTGGAGTAACGTAATCGCGTTTCAAGTTGACCGCAAACCGTTGAAATCCAAACCAAATGCAGACGCGAAGCAGTGAGGGCTAGATTCCATAGTGGGGCATCGTAGAGGGCGAAGGCTAGATTTGTAACTGTTGCATTTGAATCAATTAGTCCAACAGGCAAATAGCTACGCTCTTCCGATGAAACGCATGGCATCACGATAGTTTGCTTATATCCAATGTTCATCTCCCGCATTTGATGCGCCCGTGCTGCCATTTCATTAGCGCCTTTATCACGGCTTGCTAGGCGCATGGCCCGCACACCTTCAAGGCGCAGACGAATAGTGTCAATTTTCATAGCTTCATCCAAGTGTTCATCTGCTATCCATAAGCAATAGCGCGATAAACCACGGATAAATTCTGCAGACCCATAAATACGGCGAATAAAGCGTATGTGTTGTACAGGTGTTAAACCCAACGAATTGACTTCGTCAGTAGTGAGCAGCAAATATCCACCATCATATGGCATATTGCCGCGTAGCATTTCTGCTTGCTCAGTAATTGGTTGAGTAGCTTTTCCTACAATAACATTCGCAATGCCAACTAAATAAGCGTTTATATTGCAGACTTCTTTTTGCAGGGTGGTGCCATCGCCAGCTGTGCTAAACAACCTTTTTGCTTGATTGTAGTTTTTGGTAATTGCAACAATAGCTACCGTTACACCCGCATTGTGGCTTGCCAGATTCGCCCATTTAAAACTGGTGTGTGCGAATGCAATTTCATGCCCTGTTTTAAAAATCAACGGCCATAAAATTGGAACTTGCTGGCCTTGGCATATCGAGTTAGTAGAAACAAAGGCAGCCACCGTCGGCGTATGGCTGCCATAATCAGCCGCTTTCATAAACCAGCCCGCTACATAGTCGAGTGATTTCCAGGTTTTGGTACGGTGGTCAAAAATAGCTTTGAGATCATCTTTTTGTTCTGCGCTTTGCCATGTGCTCCCGAGATAGGGTGGATTGCCACAGATATAGGTTTCCCCACCTTCATTTTCAAAATCAATCTCAGCCTGATCTAATGGTGTATTAAACAAATCATCAGAAACAAGTTTTACCCCAGTGCCAGTGGGTGGGCAAATAGTCAACCAATCTAACCTTAGCGCATTACCGCTTGTAATCCAATTTTGTGAGTCGAGTGGCAGAAAGGCTTGCAAGGCTTCTTTCTGACCTATGTACACAACATCACATTGATATTCAGCAATGATCAATGCCAAGCGAGCGATTTCTGCGGAAAAGTCTCTGAGTTCTATGCCTCTAAAATTAGTGAGGGGAATCTCTGACTTTAAATGCAACTCACCACGGCGCTTGTTGATTTCCGCCTCTATCTCACGCATTTGTTTGTAGGCAATCACCAAAAAGTTGCCACTACCACAGGCTGGGTCAAACACGCGGATATGTGCCATGCGTTTGCGCAGGTTGAGTAATTTTCTGGGGTTATCTCCGGCGGATTCTAGCTCTGCTCTTAGGTCATCCAAAAATAGTGGATTGAGCACTTTAAGGATATTAGGCACGCTGGTGTAGTGCATGCCGAGTGCGCCACGCTCTTCGTCATCGGCCACGGCTTGAATCATGCTGCCGAAAATATCGGGGTTGATTTTGGTCCAATCCAAACTGCCGACATGCAACAAATAGCTACGTGCAATTTTGGTGAATTTAGGTGTTTCGGTGCTACCGCTAAATAAACCGCCGTTAACGTAAGGGAAAGCATCTGCCCAAGGTCTAAAATTGCTTTTTGCTCGCGCATGAATTGGCGTATTCATGGCTCTAAATATTTCGCTAATCACCCAATCAATATCAGAGGCATCTTTAGCGCTCATTTGCTCAATAGTGGCGGTGAACAGATTGTTGCCGTTAAAAATATCTGTGTCTTCTGCAAAAAAACAAAAGATTAACCGCGCCATAAAGTGGTTCATGTCATGGCGACGCTCGGCAGTGCTCCAATCGGAGTTGTTTCTAAGCAGCTCAACATAAAGCCGATTTAACCGGCTGGTGGCCCGAATATCAAACGAGCTTTCACGGATTTGTTTGACGGTTGAAATACCGGCAAGGCTGAGGAAAAAGCCAAAGTGGTTGGGAAAGTCAGCATACCGACAAGCCAACGTCTCACCTGTGGTGAGGTCTTCGGCTTCAAAATCATTGCCATCGGTGGCTAATATGAATTTTGCTTTAAATTTTTCAGTTGCAGCGCTAGAACGTAGCTGTTCAAAGATGGCTCTTGTCTCGCTAGGCTGGCAAACAGCAAGATGAATATTGTTGCGTTGCAACACCCCATTGGGCACATCTGATTTATTCTCACCACCGTTTTTTATGCGTTTGATTGTGGTTTCTTTG
The DNA here is from genome assembly GCA_936943315.1 of uncultured Methylophilus sp. Classification (GTDB taxonomy): domain Bacteria; phylum Pseudomonadota; class Gammaproteobacteria; order Burkholderiales; family Methylophilaceae; genus Methylophilus. The sequence continues at coordinate 4,122 of CAKZJM010000180.1, forward strand.
TTACCAAACGCCTCTAGAAACGCGTATGGGAAATTGGCTGCATCAAATGGCTGCTCTGCAAGTTGACTAATGGCTTCTTCAATTTCTACAGCGTTCACTTATTTTACCTGATCAGATTTCTATCAACCCCCCGAATTCTAATCTGATTTAGTCTCGGTAAGTAATTGTTCAAACTCTTTCAGTTGTAATTTTGGAAATTGATCGTTTACTCGCCACTAATTCACTTCATCAAGATATGGTTTTGGAAGCCTACCATTCGCCTAGTAAACGGGTGAGGTCTATAACTTCAGTCTCGAATATTTACTATCCTTTCATGTGATTGTTATGCTTAATTCATGTGCAGCAACTTTGAGCCAATTAAATCTCAGCGTGCCGGTTGGCTGAAACAAAACCTTGGCTGTGACCTGCCTGCCGACGACTGGCGATCTGAGACCTTTCCCACAAACGCAGCTCCTTTTGTTTATTACGATAATGGCCAGACTAAATTCTTAAAACATATAATGCCAGTGATCACCAACAAGCAAATGACTTGATCAGGTTAAGTCACGATGATTATTTAAAAGCAGTCTTTATTTTGTGTATTAACCCACCTTCAACAACTCATCTAACTTTGAAGTCAACTAAACCTCAGAGTCCGTGTGAGATGTACAATAAAACCAATTACTCCAATCATGCTGGATAGCCAATTAAATGGGAACATCAATCGAACTGTGCATAGGTGAGGTGTCACTCTCTTATTCTAAAAACCATATGGGTGAAGATTATGGTTGTTTATTTCAAGAACAAGATCTGTGTCGTCGAAAATCGGATGCAATAGATTATGATTATTACGAAGAGCATCCCGAGGAAAAGCCAGATTTAGCGATTGCAGAAGAGCTTTTTGCAAGGCCACTTTCTCGCATTAAACCCCGCTTAGAGATACTTGGATTCTCTCTAGAATGCGCACGGAATGAGTACAACGCAATAATTGCTGAAGCGATGGAATTGGCAGACTTTATGAACGGGCGGGATTCCGCAAGTCAGTTCTTAACATTTGAAGAGTTTTGTAGTTTAGCTTGCAGATATCCAATCAGTGATCTGAATAGTGAGTCAATTGAGTTCGAAACACCAAACCGAGACCAGCTTGCACAAGGCAGATTTGCGTCTGAAATGGACCTTATTCAGCGAGTACCCAATAATTGGGACGCTGATTCGTATTGGTCTGAATCAAGCTTTTTCTCGGAAAAATTGTGCATTTTAAGCGCAGAATCAATGCTTCAGGTCTTTGCTCTTAATCCTGCAAATATCAATATAGATGTAACTTGGGCCTTTGGCCCGATCGTCAATGCTGGATGGGTCCAGCGAGATATGTTTTCTGCAGGAGCTAGGCGAAAACAAAAAATATTGATTGCAACTGAAGGGCAATCAGATTCACGTATTATCCGACGGGCGCTTGATATCTTGCGGCCGGATGTCGCAGACTTTTTTTATTTTATCGATGTTGATGAAACCCACCATTACTGGGGAACCGGTAACTTAGTCAAATTCGCAGAGGGGCTCTTGCGAATTGATATTCTTAATCAAGTTTTGTTTGTGCTTGATAATGATGCTGAAGGTGTTGACGCTATTCTAAAACTTGAGAATCTAAATCTTCCGTCAAATATGCGTGCAATGCTGCTTCCTGATCTAGAAGAGTTTAAGGAGTTCTCTACCGTTGGGCCTGAAGGAGTAAACTCTTCTGACATTAATGGGAGAGCGGCTGCAATCGAATGTTATCTAGATCTAAATTTAGATAGTTATCCAGCTGCGCAAGTCCTATGGAGCAACTTTAAAAGAGAGATCATAACCTGGCACGGTGCTCTTGAATTTAAAGAGTCTTATTCCAAAAAGTTTTATAGTCAGTCAGATGCATCATTACAAGATGGTAGTTACGATATGTCGAAGCTCTCGCAATTGATTGATGCATTAATTGCGAATGCTAAACTGATTCACTCATCGGTATAACTGCAATTTCCCTCTTGAGTCGCTAATATGAGGTCTGCTTCAACTAATATTCGCCTTGTACCCGAGTGAATTCTAAAACTTCAGTTTCGAAGATTTACTACCTTTTCATGTGATTGTTATACTTAATTCATGTGTAGCAATTTCGAACCAATTAAAATTCAGCGAGCCGGTTGGGTGAAGCAAAACTTTGACTGCGACCTGCCTACCGACGAATGGCGACCTGAAACATTTCCCACATACGCAGCACCATTCGTTTACTACGAGAACGGTCAAACTAAATGTGACCTTGTCAGCTTTGGCTTAGTCCCTCATTGGGCAGCAGACAAAAAGAAGTTTGGCCTTAAAACCTACAATGCCCGATCAGAAACCGTTGCCGAAAAGCCCTCATATCGAACCGCATGGAGAGAGCGCAGATTTGGTTTGGTTTTAACTGAGAGGTTTTATGAGCCCTGCTATGAATCAGGCAAAGCTGTGCGGACAGGCATATATAGACGTGATGGCGAACCCACAGCAATTGCCTCTATCTGGGAGCGCATGATTGATAAAGAAACAGGTGAAGTACTTATGTCCTTTTCCATGCTGACAGTCAATGCTGACAACCATGACTTAATGAAACGTTTTCACAAACCAACGGATGAAAAGCGTTCTGTGGTGGTGGTTGAGAATAATGACCTCATGCGCTGGCTCACTGCTGATCACCAACAAGCCAATGACTTGATCAGGCTAAGTCACGATGGTTATTTGAAAGCAGACTTTCAGATAGATAAGCAGTCTTTATTTTAGTACTCAATCCACCTTCAACAACTCATCCCAATTAGTGGTGTAGCAAGGGCTCTTGTTTTCTTGCTTCATCTTCCAAGGACGCTTGAATCCTTCACTGGCCATCTTGATAGATTCTTTACCCATCTTACGATTAATCAAGTCCATGGCGTGCATCAGGCGATCACTTCTGGGGTTTGGCTGCATGCTACTAAAGAGATCAGTTTGTATGCCGGATGCGGGCACCAGCTCTCCTAACATAATCCCAGCTTTAGCATAGTTGTAGCCCGGATGATAGATTTGTTTTAAGCCCCACAAAGCAATACTCACCAACTTGGGTGTACTGTCTGTGGGGGATGGTAATTTGATCGTCATGCCGTTGCTATATTGCGGGTCCTTCTCTTTAAATGGACTGGTTCTGATATAGACATATAGCGAGCCTGCAAATGATTGCTGACGTCTGAGCTTTTCTGCGGCCCGGCTGACATATAGTGAAATAGATTCACTGAGTCCGTGTATATCCGTCACAGGTGTACCAAAGCTTCTAGAGCTCAATATCTGTTTTTTATCAGGAGTGACTTCCTCTAGATCAATGCAAACGATGCCATTCAATTCCCGAATGGTTTTCTCCATGACAACACTAAAGTTTTGACGAAGGATTTCTGGATTCGCACGCTTTAAGTCCAAGACAGTATTGAATCCAAGTTGCTTAAGTTTAGGAGCAAGCTTTCTGCCTACCCCCCAAATTTCACCCACGTCAATTTCACTCAGGAGTTGATCCAGCTGAGAGTCGGGCATGCTATTAAAATTGCATACACTGTCATAGACTGGCCGCTTCTTGGCACAGTGATTGGCAAGCTTAGCCAGTGTTTTTGTGGATGCAATGCCGACACATACTGGTAGGCCAGTTCGTTGCAATACGCTTCTGCGAATTAATTGACCGTACTTGACCAAGTCTCTACGCTGAAAGCTCGTGAGGTCTAGAAATGACTCATCAATTGAGTAAACTTCTTGATCAGGACTGAATTGCCTCAAGATAGACATGACTCGATTACTCATGTCTGCATACAGTGCGTAGTTAGATGAGTAAGCAATAATCCCGTGCTGCTTAGCAAGGTCTTTAAATTTAAACCAAGGCGCTCCCATAGGCACACCAAGGGCTTTCACTTCATTACTTCTGGCGACTGCACAGCCATCATTGTTACTGAGGACCACTACCGGCTTATTACGTAGTTTTGGGTTGAATATACGCTCACAGCTCACATAGAAGTTATTCACATCCACCAGCGCGATTGCACGAGGTGCAGTATTGCCTTTGCTTGGTTGCATGAAAATTCCTTGGTCTGATTTAAGTAAAATACTTAGGTTGTCTTACACGCTTTGCGCATGCAACTAATCATGAAGAGGCGCAATATACACACATAGAAACACGACACTTTGTCGGTTCTAATCCGAAAAACCCAAGGAGACGATTATGTGGACTAAACCAGCTGCTACCGAAATGCGTTTTGGCTTTGAAGTTACTATGTACGTGATGAACAAGTAATCGACTCGATTTAACTGTCGTCAAAAAAACCCGGTTAGAACACCGGGTTTTTTGTTGACCATGCACATCACCTAAACCGTCTAAACGAGCCTATCACCACCCCAAAAACTTCAAACTGCATCTCACCTGTAATCATGATCGGGGTATATTTCCCACTCGAATTCGCAGGCAG
>CAKZJM010000181.1 GCA_936943315.1 uncultured Methylophilus sp.
CCAATTTTCACGCTATGAGTTTGGCGAGACGAATCCCATTCATCACGCTGAGTAGCGGAAACAAAATAAGAGGAGAGGGAGCGTCTGTCCGAATCCCGCAGCAGCTTATGATTTTTATAAGCTGCTAGGTTGAGTTTCGTGACCGGCTTATTTTGTTGAGCAACGCAAGGGAGCCGTAGGCCGTGATGGCTGGGTGTCGTCTTCTTTGGTTACTTTCTGGGGGACAAGCACCAGAAAGTGACTCGCCTAGGGGCGAAAGAAGCCGTGAAATTAACGCAAAAAAGTAGTAAATAAATCAAAAGAATAATTTTTTTCTACTTTGTTGGACGGTCTCAAGTAGGTAAATGAATTGCTAAATTTAGAATGAGTTAATCACTTTTCTGCGTATTCTGCTCAAACTTCTCATACGCATTAATAATCTTCTGCACCAGCGGATGCCTTACAACGTCTTGCGACATAAACTGGGTAAAGGCAATGCCTTTCACTTCCTTGAGGATTTTCTGCGCTTCTACCAGGCCGCTTTTCTGGTGACGCTGCAAGTCAATCTGCGTCACGTCGCCGGTAATGACGGCTTTGGTGCCAAACCCAATCCGGGTTAAAAACATCTTCATTTGTTCTGGCGTGGTGTTTTGCGCTTCATCCAGAATAATAAAGCTCTGGTTGAGCGTGCGGCCGCGCATATAGGCGAGCGGGGCGACTTCAATCGCACCGCGTTCAAACATTTTATTGACTGTGTCATACCCTGCCAGGTCATACAAGGCGTCATATAGAGGGCGCAGGTATGGGTCGACTTTTTGATTCAAGTCGCCCGGCAAGAAGCCCAAGCGTTCACCAGCTTCTACTGCGGGGCGAACCAGTACAATCCGTTTGACGCGGTCACGCGTCATGGCATCTACCGCGCTGGCAACCGCCAGGTAAGTTTTACCGGTACCTGCCGGGCCGATACCAAACGTGATGTCATGATCCTGAATCTGTTGCAGGTAGCTGACCTGGCGCGGGGTACGGCCGTGCAAATCCCCACGGCGTGTCATCAGGGTTGGCATGCTGCTGGAAGCCACTTCTTCAGGCTTGAGTTTGTCGATTTCTACCAGGCCTAATTGAATGTCTTCAAGTTCGATGGGCTTTTTGGAGCGCGCATAGAAATTTTCCAGCATTTGTACACCCAGGCGCATATTGGTTTGCGTGCCGCTGAGGTAAAACGTGCTGCCACGGCGGTTGATGTCAATATCCAGGCCATTGGCCAGTTGACGGATATTTTCATCTAGCGGGCCGCATAAGTTGGCTAGCATCAAGTTGTCTTCAGGGCTGAGGGTAATTTCCATGCTTAATTCACTATTTCGCCGACCAGGCGTTTGGGGTTGTAGACGTCGGTAATTTTCACTTGGACCATTTGATGGATAAAACGTGCATCGGCAGCAATATCTACCACGCGGCCATTGTCGGTTTTACCTGCCAGCAGGCTGGGGTCTTTCCATGACGGGCCATCAATCAGCACGCGTTGCACCGTGCCCAGCATGGCGCGGCTAATGGCGTCACCGTTGGCTTCGTTTTCGGTTTGCAGTTGCTTGAGCCACGCCGCCTTGTCGGCTTGCGGTGTTTCATCCGGCAAGTAGCTGGCTGGTGTACCAGGGCGCGGGCTGTATAAAAAGCTGAAACTGTAATCAAAGCCCACATCGCGCATGAGTTTTAGTGTGGCCTGAAAGTCTTTTTCAGTTTCGCCAGGAAAGCCGACAATAATATCGCTGGTAATCGTTAACAGCGGGTTGGCCGCTTTGAGTTTGCGGATCAGGCCTTTGTATTGTAGCGCCGTGTAGTTGCGCTTCATGGCCATGAGAATGCGGTCACTACCGGCTTGCACGGGCAGGTGCAATTGATTGGCCAGTTTAGGCACATTGGCATGGCAGGCAATCAGCCGTTCATTCATCTCATTGGGGTGGCTGGTGGTATAGCGGATGCGCTCAATTTGTGGAATCTCAGCTACCGTCTCGATCAGTAGAGCTAGGTCGGCTTCTATGCCTTGATACTGTACGCGGTAGGCGTTCACGTTCTGCCCGAGTAAAGTGATTTCCTTGACGCCTTGCTCGGCCAGTTGAATGGCTTCAGTCAAAATATCTTCAAACGGGCGCGAGAACTCTTCACCACGTGTGTATGGCACGACGCAAAAACTGCAATATTTGCTGCACCCTTCCATGATGCTTAAGAACGCAGTGGCGCCTTCGATGCGTGGCGGTGGCAAATGGTCAAATTTTTCAATCTCGGGGAAGGTGATGTCGACCTGTGGCTTGTTTTCGGTCTGCTTGGCTTTAATCAGCTCAGGCAGGCGGTGCAGCGTTTGCGGGCCAAACACCACGTCCACATAAGGCGCGCGTTTGATAATGGCGTCACCTTCCTGGCTGGCGACACAACCCCCGACGCCAATCACCAGGTTGGGATTTTTTTCCTTGAGCGGAATCATGCGGCCAAGATGGCTGAAGACTTTTTCTTCGGCTTTTTCGCGGACCGAGCAGGTATTGAGCAGAATGACATCGGCTTCTTCCATATTGTCAGTCTGGGTCATGCCATCGTGTTCACGCATTAAGTCCACCATGCGTGAAGCATCGTATTCATTCATCTGGCAACCAAATGACTTAATGAATATCTTTTTTCCGCTGTCCTGCTTCATCGAACGCTAAATTTCTCACAAAAACAGTATTTTAGCGTATTTGCAGGTGAAACCCCAGCCAACACTGAGGACTGCTGTAAAATACTATTTTATTTTTTTAAGTCCGCGTGGCATGCAAGCTTTACCGATTTTTTTCAATATTGCGCAACGGTTGTGTATCGTCATTGGCGGTGGCGATGTCGCGACACGCAAGGTACTGATGCTGCGCAAGGCGCAGGGACGGGTGGTGGTGATTTCGCCTGAGTTATGTGCAGAATTGCAGGCTTTGCTCGATGAGGGTGAAATTGAGTACGTGCAGGCCGAGTTTGAGCCGGAGCAGCTGACCAGCGCCTGTCTGGTGATTGCGGCCACCGATGATGAGGCGGTCAATGAGGCTGTTTCTGTGGCCGCCAAGCGCCTGAATATCCCGGTCAATGTGGTGGATGCGCCCGCGTTATGCACATTTACCATGGGCTCTATCATAGACCGCAGTCCGGTGGTGATTGCGGTTTCCAGCGAGGGTAATGCGCCGGTGCTGGCACGGCATATCCGCAGCAAGATTGAAACCATGCTGCCTGCGGCCTATGGCCGGATTGCCGCGATTGCCGGGGAGTTTCGCGAGCAGGTGAAAGCCAAGTTTGCCACCACGCAATTGCGCCGTCAGTTTTGGGAGAAAGTACTGAATGGTCCGCTGGTGGAGCGGGTGTTGTCTGGGCAGGAACAGGCTGCCCGTGATTTGCTGGGCGAGTTGTTACAGTCTGAACAGGCCAGCCCGGCAAAAGGCGAAGTCTATCTGGTAGGCGGTGGTCCGGGTGATCCTGATTTACTCACTTTCAGGGCGTTGCGCCTGATGCAGCAATGCGATGTCTGCGTCTATGACAAACTGGTGAGCAAAGAGGTGATGGAGTTGGTGCGCCGCGATGCAGAGCTGATTTACGTGGGTAAATCACGAGACCAGCATACTTTGCCGCAAGAGAAGATTAACCAGTTACTGGCCAAGCTGGCATTGGAGGGTAAGCGGGTGTTGCGCCTCAAAGGCGGCGATCCGTTTATTTTCGGACGTGGTGGTGAAGAGATTGAAACCCTGA
>CAKZJM010000182.1 GCA_936943315.1 uncultured Methylophilus sp.
CGAAGCGGCTGAAGAAGTCGCCCGCCAGATGCGCCTGCGCGACTTGGGCGGCCTGGTTGTGATCGACTTTATCGATATGGAAAACCAGCGCAACCAGCGCGATGTGGAAAACGCATTGCGTGATGCGCTACACCATGACCGTGCCCGCGTACAAATGGGCAAAATCTCCCGCTTCGGTTTGCTGGAGTTATCACGTCAGCGTCTGCGCCCAAGTCTGGGTGAAACCAATCACATGACCTGTCCACGTTGTAATGGTACAGGTCATATTCGTGGCATTGAATCCACGGCATTGCATATCCTGCGCATCACGCAAGAAGAAGCCATGAAAGACAACAGCGCCGTCATCCAGGTGCAGTTGCCGGTAGAAGCCGCGACATTCCTGCTGAACGAAAAACGGGCAGATATTCACAAGATTGAACAGCGCACAGGTGTAGAAGTCATCCTGATTCCTAACATCCACATGGAAACGCCAAACTACAATATCGTGCGTATCCGTCTTGATGACGTGAATGAAGAAACAAGCCAGGCCAGCTACAAAATGGTAGACTTGCCCAGCGAGTCTGACTACCAGCACCGCCTGCAACAAGCAGCTGCGCCAGCCAAGACTGAAGCCGTGGTGAAAGGCATCACACCTGCAACAGCTGCACCTATTGTTGAAGAGAAACCAGTGGCCGCAGCCCCAGTCGCTGAGTCCAAAAAATCCTTCTTCGGTGTGATCAAATCCTGGCTGGGCCTGGAAGAAAAAGAAGTGGTGCAAGAGGTTGAAAAACCAGCCCGTGAATCCAGGGAAACTGGCCGTGACCGCAACAAGAACCGCAACCGCCGTGACCGCGACCGTCAGCGTGAACGTAACCAGGAGCGTGGCGAGCGCCCAGCCAAAGAAGACAATGCGCAAAATAAACCGCGTCAGGACCGCCAGGCACAAGATAAACCTGCGCAAAAAGAAAGACAGGAGCGTCAACCGCAACAAGAGACTGCCAAAACAGATGCTAACCAGCCTGCATTGACCACACAAGCCGGTGAAAACAAACAGGAGCGTGGTGAGCGCGGCAACCGCCGCAACCGCCATGGCCGCCGTGATCGCCGTCAACGTGATGAGTCTACCCAAGGCAATGCCGAAGTGGCAGTCAATCCAACAGCTGTAACTGAAGCCACTGTAACGCCTGTCGCCCCTGTTGTGGTTGCTGAAAGCAAACCAGCGCCAGTAGAAGCTGCACCAAAAACTGAAACAGTGGCAAAAGCAGTTGAACCGGTAGCCGCACCAGCGCCAGAAGCGTCAGTCCCTAAAGCTGACGTTGTGAATACTGAAATTGCAGCACCTGCAAGCGACGAAACCGCCGCTGAGAAAGCTCCGCGCAGCCGTTCACGTGGTGGCAAATCCACCAAAGCGCGCGGCAAACGCGCAGAAACCACTGAAGTGTCAGGATTAGAGCTGGTAGAAACAGCCTCTACAGCCGAAAAAGTGGAAGCACCTGCGACAGACGCGCCACAAAAGAAACCAGCGCGTAAACGCAAACCAGCTGCAGCTAAATCAACAGACAGCGATGCTGACGCAGGGATTCAATTGGTTGAAACCAAATCTGAACCCGCAGTGGAGACATCCGCAGAGGCCCCTGCCAAAGCGAAAAAACCACGTAACGCGGCCAAGTGGAAAAAAGATAAAGCGACTGCCTCAGAAGACAGCGGCCTGGTGATGGTAGAAACTCAGAAAGAGTAAGCCGTCATCCACAGTCAAAAAAAAGAGGACCTGATGGTCCTCTTTTTTTATGCGCCTGAAATGAAATAATTTTAATTACACAGATGACCACCGCATCACACACCAGTAACCCACAATGGTGAGCAAGATAGACACCAACACATGCGTGAGTACATGCAAGCCAGCCCAACCATAGGCTTGCTTTTGCAATAGCATAAACGCCTGGGCAGAAAACGTAGAAAACGTCGTCAACCCACCTAAAAAGCCCATGGCGATAAACAAGCGCCACTCATGTGACAATTGCGGCATCGTCTGGAACAACGCCAGCGCAACGCCCATGAGCAAACCACCAATCGCATTCGCCATCAGCGTGCCCAATGGAATCATGCCGATAGAATTTAACCAAACCGAGAGTCCCCAGCGCGCCCAGGCACCCAATGCGGAGCCCAGTCCGACCATCAACCAAGATTTCATTTTAATATCCTTCTAAAACAATAGCAGGCAATGTATCATAAGTTTGAAAAAGCATGCGTACCCTGCTCCCTTTGATTTAAAGAGATTCCCTTGCGTTTACTATTTGTCACTTCAGAAATTTTCCCTTTGATTAAAACAGGCGGCCTGGCAGATGTCAGCGGTGCTTTACCTGCTGCCCTCACCGCCGCAGGCCTGGATGTACAGATTCTATTGCCAGCCTATCGCGGGATCCTGGCGCAATGTGAATCACCGCAACGGTTAGGTGCATTGCAAGCGTTTCATGATATTCGTTGCGACATCTACCGCACCACGTTGCCTGGCACCAACATCCCTTTATTGCTGATTGACGACCTGGCCTTATATGACCGCTATGGTGGCCCTTACCACCACCCTGTTTATGGTGACTGGCAAGACAATCCGCTGCGGTTTGGCTTACTGTCAAAAGTGGCCGCCATGCTTTCTGTGCCTAACATGCTGCAACCGTGGCAACCGGATATCGTCCATTGCAACGACTGGCAAACCGGCCTAACCCCCTACTATTTGCGGCAAATGGGTAGCCAGGCCAAATCTATTTTCAGTATTCACAACCTGGCCTTTCAAGGTAATTTTCATGCAGACTGGCGCTACCGACTCACGCTTAACGAAAATGACTTTCAGGCGGAAGGCTATGAATTTTACGGCCATCTGTCATTCATGAAAGCCGGTTTGTATTATGCCGATGCACTTTCAACCGTTAGCCCCACTTACGCCAAGGAAATCCAGACTGAACAGTTCGGCTTTGGTTTCCAGGGGTTATTGCAGCACCGTGCGCAGGATTTAACCGGCATTTTAAACGGCATTGATACCGAGGTCTGGGATCCTGCAATCGACCCCTATTTGCCGGTGAATTATGACGCCTTCACCCTTTCCAGAAAGAATGAAGTCAAACAGGCATTACAAACAGAACTCGGGTTACAGCCCCTAGTCACAGCGCCATTGCTGGGCGTGGTCAGCCGACTGACACACCAGAAGGGGCTGGATATGCTGGTTGAAATCGCCCATGAATTACTGGCCAGTGGCTGCCAGCTGGCCGTACTGGGCAGCGGCGAAGCGGCATTAGAACAACAGTATTTGGCCCTGATGCAACAGTATCCCGGCCAAGTCGCGGTGACCATAGGCTACAACGAGCCGTTATCGCACCGCATCATGGCTGGCACCGATATTTTTGTCATGCCTTCACGCTTTGAGCCGTGCGGCTTAAACCAGATGTATGGCCTGCGTTACGGGACTATTCCTGTGGTTGCGAATACCGGTGGGCTGGCAGATTCGGTGCAAGGTGGAGAAATCACGGCCACTGGCGACCTCCCCCCAACCATGACAGGGTTGGTAATGGCCGAAAATAACCCATCGACACTTTTGGTCACATTAAGGCAAGCGATACAGCTATATGCCAATTCTGGTCAGTGGCATCAGCTACAAAAACAGGCTATGCGGCAGGATGTCAGCTGGGAAACCAGCGCCAAACACTACCTGGATGAATACAAAAAGTTGCTTTCATCTTAAAAAACAACAACTTGAAAATAATGAAGGAAAAGTAAAGAGAAGTTGGCATGGAAGGTGCTTGTTACTAACCAAGCTTCTCCAAAGCTAACTTCTCCTCCCTCAAGACGCCCATTAGGCGTCTTTTTTTTATCTGTCTTTTTTATCTTGAATGACTGCGGGACTTATTCCGCTTTGGCAGGCGGCGTCATATTCAGGAAGTGATCGCGATAGTACTTCAACTCGTCAATCGATTCATAAATATCGGCCAAGGCTTCATGACGGCTGGCTTTTTTAAACCCGGCATAAATATCCGGGCGCCAGCGACGGGATAACTCTTTGAACACGCTGACGTCCAGATTGCGGTAATGAAAAAACGCTTCCAGGCGGGGCATATAACGCGCCATAAAGCGCCTGTCCTGGCAAATGGAGTTACCACACATAGGCGATTTTCCAGCGGGCACATGCTCTTTTAAAAAGGCCAGCATGGCATCGGTCGCAGCCTCTTCATCCAGTGTAGACGCTTTCACTTTATCAATCAGGCCACTGCGGCCGTGTGTGCCCTTATTCCAGGCATCCATACTATCCAATACGGCATCAGACTGATGCACAACCAGCACCGGGGACTCAGCAATCACATTCAGTTGCGCATCTGTGACCACAGCGGCTAACTCGAGAATACGATCCGTGTCAGGCAGTAAGCCACTCATTTCCATATCCAGCCAGATTAAATTGTCCTGATTGCTTGCCAATTGAGTGCCTCTCGTCATGATTTCCATTAAAATAAAACATTATATTCAGTTCAGTGAACAAGGTGGAGTGAAATCCATCAAAATAGCTAACTGAAACTACTTTAAAAATAATATACGTCTATGTCCTCACTGTTTACCCAAATATTTGTTGCTGTGGTGATCGCCAGCCTGGCGGTTCGTTTCTGGCTGGGTTTACGCCACATCCGCCACATTCAGCAGCATCGTCAGCAGGTGCCTGCCGCCTTTAGCCACACTATCAGCCTTGAAGCCCATCAGAGGGCGGCAG
>CAKZJM010000183.1 GCA_936943315.1 uncultured Methylophilus sp.
CACCGATTTTCTTGGCGAAGCGATCAACCACGGTTTCCTGATAGGTGAAATCCACAATTTCGGACTCTTTGATGACTTCGCGTGCCACAAATTCTGCACTGCCTAGGGCATCTGCCAAGCCTAATTTGATACTTTCCTCACCGTTCCAGAACAAACCACTGAAGGTTTCTTCGTTCTCTTTGAGGCGGCTGCCGCGGCCCTGGCGTACCACGGTAATAAACTGCTGGTGAATCTGATCCAGCATGCTTTGAGCTAAGGCTTGCTGTTTAGGATTGACGGGGGAAAACGGATCCAGCATGCCTTTATTTGAACCGGCGGTGAGCAAACGGCGCTCTACGCCTACTTTTTTCATCAGCTCAGTGAAGCCGTAGCCATCCATCAGCACGCCGATAGACCCTACGATACTGGCCTTGTCGACAAAAATTTTGTCTGCTGCCACGGCAATATAATAGCCGCCGGAGGCACAAATGTCTTCGACAACCGCGTATACAGGAATCTCTGGATGCAGTTTGCGCTGGCGGTGAATTTCGTCATTGATAATGCCCGCCTGTACGGGGCTGCCACCTGGGCTATTAATACGCAAAATAATGCCTTTGGTGCCTTTATTGTCATAGGCATCATTCAGGCTGCTAATCACCGCATCGGCGTTGACCTGGCCGCCAGCTTCAATCACACCGGCGATATCAATCAGTGCGGTATGGGCTGTCGATGCATTTTTATTTTGACCAATGACACCGAACACCATCAGCAGCAAGAAAAATACAAAGATAAAGCTCAGGGATTTAAAAAACACAGCCCAACGTCTGGCAGATTTTTGCTCTTGCAGTCCTGCCAGTGCGATTTTCTCCACCGTACGCATGGCCCAGTCTGACGAATTGCTGGTTTGTTTAGTGTCTGGTGACTGCTGATGTTCTTCTTGCATGATTCAACTTTCGTCAATAAATGTTGGTTATTCTAACAACTTTACCTGGCTTTGCCAGAGGTCTATTTTGAGCCTTATGCAGCTGCAGCAACCTGGCGCTTACTAAAATTTGTCCAGGTGTACGGTGATCACGCCAGCCTCTTCTGTCACCGGGATCGCTGACAGGCTTTTTCCCTGGCAGGGCCCGACGACACAGCGCCCATTTTGAGGCGCATACATCGCGCCATGCGTGGCGCAGATAATCCATTCCTGCGTCATATTGAAAAATTTGCCATGTTCCCAGTCGAGCTCCACTGGCACATGGGCGCAACGATTCACATAGGCATAGGGTTTGCCTTCAAAGCGCACCAAAAATCCTGTGGCATGCGGCCCCAGCACTGGGATGGCGAAACGCAAGCCCTCGCCTTTTTCCTGCAAATCGCCACTGTTAAATATTACCGGCGCGTCACTCATACCTGCTCCAGCAACCAGGCACGTAATGTTGCCACATCATCAAACAGGTAATCGGGGGAATACTGCTGTAAATGGCTAGCTGTTTGCGAACCGTAACTGACCGCGGCTGTGATGACACCTGCATTTTTACCCATTTGCATATCGTATTGTGAATCTCCAATCATCAGCGTGCGCTCGGGCATGACCACCAGTTCGTCCATGAGCTCATCCAGCATTTGCGGGTGCGGTTTAGAAAAGCATTCATCCACTGTTTTGGTGGCGTTGAAATAGCGGGATAAGCCCGACAGTTGCAAAGCCGTATTGAGCCCGCGACGCCCCTTGCCCGTGGCGACCGCTTGCTTACAGCCTTTTTTATCTATGCTTGCAATCAATTCTGCAATGCCTGAAAACAATAAAATATTGTTTTCATTGGCATAATAGTTGCGGTTGTAATTCGTCACCAGCGCTTGTGCCTGAAACTCTGGGATATCGCCGTACAGGACTTCAATCGACTCGCGCAGACCTAAGCCTATGATGCTACGTGCCCTTTCTTCGCTCAGCGCTGGCAGCCCGGATTGCTCAGCCGCTTTTATCAATGCCTGCGAAATCAGGCCGGTAGAGTCTGCAATCGTGCCGTCCCAATCCCAAACCACCAAATCAAACTGTTTCACTCAATAACTTTCCTAAACAATATGCTTAACGCTTCACACAATATCTGTGCACATCACTACTTTATCAACTTAAGTTGACGCTGTTGTTGCAAAAAACTTTCAAGCTCAACTGGCAAAGGGGCTACGAGGTGCAAAGGCTCGCCGGTCAACGGGTGGGCAATTCGCGTTTCGCTGGAATGCAGAAACATGCGCTTGAGGCCCTGCTTGCTCAATTGTTTGTTGAGGGCGAAATCACCGTATTTATCATCTCCCAGGATAGGAAACCCCAAATGAGACAATTGCACACGTAATTGATGCGTGCGGCCCGTGATCAGTTTGGCTTGTAAAAAGCTGTAGGCAGCCAGTTTTTCTTGCAGATAAAACCAGGTTTCCGACACTTGGGTTTCGACCTCAAACTTGCCTTTGGCAGCATGGCGCTTCGCGACCAGACCACTCGCTTTGAGTGATTTACGTCCACCGGGTTCACTATTGAGCAAGGGTTCATCGACCACCTGTACCCGGCGCTCGCCGTCTTCAGTGACATACTTTTGCAGGTCCAGCATTACTTTCTTTTTGTTGTCCTGCCATTGGCCTTGTACCAGCATCAGGTAACGCTTATCCATGTGATGATGCCGCATGGCGTCATGCAAAGCCGTCAGCGCCGAACGCTTCTTGGCAATCATCAATACGCCTGAAGTTTCACGGTCCAGGCGGTGCACAAGCTCTAAAAATTTGGCCTGCGGGCGTTCCAGCCGCAGTTGCTCAATCACGCCCAGGCTAATGCCACTGCCTCCATGCACCGCCATGCCTGCTGGCTTGTTCAAGGCCAGCATGGCGTCATCTTCATAAATCACCTGCTCGGCCAATTTGGTTTTGACAGTATGAGCAGCAGGCTTGGCGGCCGTTTCAGCCACGCGGATAGGCGGCACCCTCACCTCATCACCGAGTTGCAACCGGTATTCGGCATCCACCCTTTTCTTATTGACCCGTACTTCGCCACTGCGCAAGATACGGTAAATATGACTTTTGGGCACACCCTTCAGTATTTTGGCCAGATAATTATCAATGCGTTGCGTTTCCGAGCCTTCATCTACCAGCAAATGCGTGACGCGGTCACTCGCTGGCCGGGCTTCCGGGCTGTTGGCAGGGCTGGATGTTTGAAATTGTGCAGTCATAGTTGCAGGTCGTGCTTTGCTTTATCAGGACTTATAGATATACTGTCGAGGTTCTGAATCAGCGGTTTTCCGGCCATGGCGACAACATCGCAGTGCCGAATTCGAGATAACCATCGATACCAACCCTGACATCGGGCCCAGTCTTCCGGGCTTACCCATGTATTCAGAATCAAAAAAATTTTGGTGAATACCGCTCGCCATCAAGTAGCGATAATTAATTAGAAATGATTTAACGCGAAGCTCACGCAGAATAAACAAAGAAATGAGCTCGGCGTTAGCCAAACCCGAATTTTAACGAAATTACCCTCTGTTTAGGGTTTTATTTTTGCAGTCAACCGCGATGGATAAGACAGGTTTACATAACCCTGCCACGCACTCACTGCCCCTTGCAGAAAACGAGTATTCAGTAGCGAACGCGCTGCTGCACTCATGTGCATATTGATGCCTGCCATGCTATTTAACCTAGCATTGAAAAGCCATTGCACCCCTGGTGACACCCTGGTCACTTCGTTAAATTCTGGTGGTTGATTTCACAACCCTGGCCCGCCCGGCATCCATCGTTATTCTGTGGCTTCGACCTAGGAGCCCTGCATGAAAAGAATGTTGTTTAACGCAACGCAATCAGAAGAATTGCGTGTTGCGATTGTCGATGGACAAAAACTCATCGACCTGGATATTGAACACGCTGGTAAAGAACAGCGCAAAAGCAATATCTACAAAGGCGTGATTACACGCATTGAACCCTCACTTGAAGCCGCGTTTGTCGACTATGGTACTGACAGACACGGCTTTTTGCCTTTTAAGGAAATCGCCCGCAGTTATTTCCAGGACAAGCCTGACCAAGGCCGCGCCCGTATTCAGGATGTGATCAAGGAAGGCCAGGAAGTCATTGTCCAGGTCGACAAGGATGAGCGTGGCAGCAAAGGCGCCGCCCTCACCACCTTTATTTCACTGGCTGGCCGTTACCTGGTATTGATGCCGAATAATCCACGCGGAGGCGGTGTTTCCCGCCGCGTAGAGGGCGAAGAGCGCAACGAGTTGCGTGACACCATGGCGCAACTGGAAGTGCCTAACGGCATGAGCATTATTGCGCGTACCGCCGGGATTGGCCGTACCGCAGAAGAGCTGCAATGGGATTTGAACTACCTCGCCCAACTCTGGCAAGCGATTGAAGATGCCTCTAACTTCCAGCCGGGCGCTTACCTGATCTACCAGGAAAGCAGCCTGGTGATCCGCGCCATCCGTGATTACTTTAGCGCAGATATCGGCGAAATCCTGATTGACACCGCAGATGTACATGAACAGGCCTTGCAGTTCATGAACCATGTGATGCCAGGCAATGTGACCCGCGTCAAACTCTACCAGGACGAAATCCCGCTGTTCTCACGCTTCCAGATCGAGCACCAGATTGAATCTGCCTTTGCGCGTGAAGTACGCCTGCCTTCCGGCGGTGCCATTGTGATTGACCACACCGAAGCCCTGGTGTCTATCGACGTCAACTCCGGCCGCTCCATCAAAGGCGCAGATATTGAACAGACTGCGTTCAATACCAACCT
>CAKZJM010000184.1 GCA_936943315.1 uncultured Methylophilus sp.
CTTGGGTCTGACCTGGCAGTTGCCTGAGCATGACCGTATCAGCAACTACAAAGACAAGATGCTGGAAGATATTTCGATTCTGTTCGGTGGCCGGATTGCTGAAGAGATTTTCATGAATCAGATGTCTACCGGTGCGTCGAACGACTTTGAGCGCGCTACAAAAATGGCACGTGATATGGTTACCAAGTTCGGGATGTCTGATACTTTGGGTACCATGGTCTATGCAGGCAGCGAGCAAGACTCCTGGATGGGTAGCATGTCTTCCCGTACTGTGTCTGAAGCAACCCAGCAAAAGGTAGATGCTGAAATCCGCCGTATCCTTGACGAGCAATATGCGATTGCCCGTAAATTGCTGGAAGACAACCGCGACAAGGTAGAGGCCATGACTAAGGCGTTGATGGAGTTTGAAACTATCGATGCCGACCAGATTAATGACATCATGGCGGGGTTACCCGTGCGTGCACCAAAACAGAAAAATGGCCCCACCATTACTTCTGGTGGTGGCGGTACAGGCGCCATGGTCAACCCTTCGCCACAACCAACTGCGAAAAGTGAAGATACTGAGAGCAGCTAGATAGCATGCCGGGTGTTGTGTCACCGGGCTTTCAGTTAAAATAATAAGGCTGGCATTTGCCAGCCTTTGTTTTTGGAACTCAATACCATGCTGTTTCACTGTGGACGCTTTCGCCTCAATCTCGATACCCCAAAAGTCATGGGTATTGTCAACGTCACGCCCGACTCCTTTTCTGATGGCGGCCAGTTTGTCCGTGTGGATGCCGCGGTAAGCCATGCGCTCGAACTCATAGAGCAAGGAGCTGCAGTGCTGGATATTGGCGGTGAGTCCACCAGGCCCGATGCCACACCGGTGCCCCTTGAGGAAGAGTTGCAACGCGTGATCCCGGTGATTGAGGCGCTGGTTGCGCGCGAGATTCCCGTGCCTATTTCGATAGATACCTACAAGCCTGCGGTCATGCGTGCAGCCATTGCCGCCGGTGCCAGCATTGTCAACGATGTTAGAGGATTACAGGAAGAGGGCGCGCTGGAAGCCGTGGCTGACAGCGATGCGGGCGTATGCATCATGCATATGCAGGGCACGCCGCAAACCATGCAAATCGCACCACACTATGAGGATGTGGTTGCAGAGGTGAAGCAGTTTTTACAGCGGCAGCGCGATATCTGTTTGGCAGCAGGCATTGCACCAGAACGTATCATGCTTGACCCCGGTTTTGGCTTTGGCAAGACACGGGCGCATAATATCGCCTTGGCTAAGGC
>CAKZJM010000185.1 GCA_936943315.1 uncultured Methylophilus sp.
AATGATCCCGCCTAGTGCTACTGGGACATCTATATTCCGGGAGTACAACATATCCATCAGTTCAGGTATTAACTCATTGTGCGCATTTGCTAATGATGAAATGGCAATTAAATCAGCTCCGAAACTTTCAGCATAAGAAGCCACTTTTTCTAAGTCAGCAAACAAAGGGACTTGTCTTACCTCAAATCCAGCATCAGAAAGAATCGAGGTGATGACATTCGCTCCACGATCGTGCCCATCCTGGCCGATCTTTGAAATTAACACCCGTGGCTTACGTTTTAAAAGTTGACCTAACTTTGTGACTGCGAGTTTTGTGTTTTCCCACTCAGCATTATTTTTAAGTTCAAGTCCATAAGCGCCCTGCACTAACAAAGGCTGCTGTGTATACCGGGCATCAACGATCTCCAGGGCTGCAGTACACTCCTCAACAGTCGCTCTTTGTTTGATGGCATTCATCGTAGCTTCTAACAGATTTCCATTGCCAGACATCGCTACACGCGTCAGATTCTTAAGTGCTCGTTTCACGTTCAGAACATTACGCTCACTTTTAATTTTGTTCACTTTGAGGCTTTGTTCTTCTCGCAAGACATCAGAGTCCACATTGAGACTCTTTGAGCTTTGAAGGGTGCTATCCGCACCCACAATTTCCTGTTTACCTGAGTCGATGTTGGCTTGTGTTGTTGCAGCGCGCGTTTGTATTAAGTGTTGCACCCATTGCTCTTTCAACGCCTGCAACATCCCTCCTTTGGTTTGAATGTCACTCATGATCATATTGACTTCAGACATCACGTCAGAAGTCATTTTCTCCATCATGTAAGAGCCTGCCCATGGATCAATGACCTCACAGATTCCTGTCTCCTGCTGAAGTATCCTCTGCGTATCTCTAGAAACTTTGGATGACTCTTCAGTTGGAAGCGAGTAAGCCTCGTCATAAGAATTAGTATGTAATGACTGGGTGCCTCCAAATGCAGCAGCCATGGCTTGTGCCGTGGTTCTGACGATGTTATTAAGCGGGTCTGCTGCAACAAGCGACCACCCTGAAGTTTGACAGTGCATCCTGAGCGCCAACGCTTTTTTACTTGTCACCCCGAGTGCGCTTAACATGGTTGACCAGAGGACACGAGCCGCTCTGAGCTTGGCGATTTCCAAGTAGAAATTTGAGCCGACACAGAAGAAGAATGTCAGTTGCTCACAAAATCGGTTTAGATCCCATCCCTGACGCATGGCATAGTCAATATAGGTCTTGGCATTGGACAACGTCAGCGCCAATTCTAGAATCGGATCCGCTCCAGCCTCTTGAAAGTGATAACCGGAAATCGACATAGAATTAAACTTAGGGAGATGTATGGCATTGTATTCAACGATGTCACCCGCGACCCTTAACGAAAACTCAGGTGAAAATATATAAGTGTTTCTCACCATAAACTCTTTAAGGATGTCATTCTGAATCGTGCCACTTAACACGGATTGATGAAAGTCCAGCTCTTCGGCTGCGACAATAAATGAGGCCATGATTGGCAGCACCGCCCCATTCATGGTCATCGAAATGGAAATCTCGTTTAAGGGGATGCCGTTAAGAAGCTGCTTCATATCCTCGACAGTATCAATCGCAACCCCGGCTTTCCCTACGTCGCCTTTTGCGTGATCACTATCTGAATCCCATCCTCGATGCGTGGGAAGATCAAAAGCGATAGACAGCCCTTTGGCGCCCTTACTAATGGCATCCAGAAAGAGCTGGTTAGTTGTGGCCGCATTACCAAACCCAGCATACTGCCGAATCGTCCATGGCCGTTGCGTATACATCGTGGCATAAGGGCCGCGCAGAAAGGGGGCTTCTCCAGGTAATGACTCTAGATGCGCGATTCCATTGAGATCTTCAGCGGTATACAGTGATTTAGCTTTGAATCGTCTTATATCCTCAAGCGCATGGGTTTCTGAGGAGTCATTAAGGCCTTGGAGCTTGATCATCTTTTGCCTTTCTTTTTACCGTAAATACGTCTGCAATTTTTACATTTTGGCTGTTAAACACTTCGCACCAATGTCTCAGCTCGTCACCTGTACTCACAGCAGATCCTAAAGTGATAGTGAGCGTGTCCCCTAAATTAATATTCCCATAGAAATAAAGCTCACGCGTATCCAGGCACCAGAGATGTTCATCCTTAAACCACGCCCATTCCGCTTTATCAACGTAATTTTGAAAGTTGGCAAAATATAGGAAATTCGCCCCATTAAAATCAGAATAAGGACATGGACAATAAGTGACTGAAGACCTTGCCATTGCACAAAACCTGTTAATGCCTAAGTGCTCTACCCATTGACCGGTTCTTGCAGCCTTTCCAAATGCAATCCATGTATCCAACTGCTCTCTATCGCCGTTGAACTCAACCGGTTCATTGCTTAAGTTGGCTCTGGTGACAGACTGGTTATTCCCCTTCTCTCGCCGATAAACAAAGGTTGAAAGCATGGTGACCTGAGCACAAGTGAAACTTCTGGATGTGATCGTATGTAGGCCGAAATACCTCGCAGGCCCTACTCTAGAGACCTCCGAATGAATTTCAAAAGATTGATTCTCCTGGATGCTAGAAAGTGATGCCGATGTGATCTTAACGGCAGTGAAGGCCGCGTAGGCCTTATTTCCCGACTGGTCATAAAAGTCTGGTAACACTTGATTATTCAAGTCTGCCAGGCCTAGCCAATGTCGATGCCCGCACTCTTTTAGCAGCCAGTTTTCAGAAAGCCCCAAATATGAAAGTTGAGGCATTCCGGCAATGTAAAATTCTTCTTGCACACTCATACACTATGCAGCAATTTGGTTAGTGGCTATCACTGACTTTGTTGAGGCTATCATTTCAGAAATGTACTTTGCATCACGATCAATGCCTGAGAAGCGACCTGAGCCCCACGTGTATAACCATGGCAACCCCAGGAAGTAGAGCCCTGTTTGTGAAGTCACACCACGGCTATGCGCTGGATAGCCACGACCATTAAAAATTGGTGGCTCAATCCAGCTAAAGTCAGGTCTAAAACCGATACACCATACAATGCTGGTAATCCCTGCCGCGATCAAATCCAATTCCAGGTTTTCTGTCTCTGGCTTCCAGACTGGCTCATAAGTGGATGAAGGTGGTGCCTCAATATTATTTTCAGCAATATATTTATCAATTGATAAATTAATCCGGTTATATACTGCATCTGCCTGATCCAACATTTCAGCCAGATTGCCGCTGAATTGCAGTTTTCCATCCTTTAAATCGTTCAAATAGCCGAATAGCGCCATGCCTTCGCTGGCAAATTTCCGTAAGTCAATATCTCTTCCACCATCCCGGCCAGTGACGTAATGGTTGGTATTGTCTCGAACGCCTTCTCGTAATGGGTGTTGATCTACTGGCAAATCGTAGTAGTTCATGTCTGCCAACCAATCCACAACGTCTCTCCCACGGTAAAAACGTGCACATCTAGGTGCGTCACCGACTGCCAAAAAGACTTTTTTACCTGCTAAGTGTAAATCCTCAGCGATCTGAGCGCCTGACTGGCCAGAACCAACGACCAACACATTCCCTTCGGGCAAAGCGGCTGGGTTGCGATATTGTTCGGAATGAATTTGCTTGATCGAGGCAGGAATTCTTTCAGCCATCCGCGGGATAATCGGGATGTGGTATCCACCAGAGGCCACCACTACCTGATCTGCAGAATATTCGCCAGAAGATGTACTGACACTAAACCCGCCTTGCGGACGTGCTTTCACCTGCCGAACCTCTACCCCTTCTTTGATGGGAGGATTCACATGTTTGATGAATCCATCCAGGAACTCGATAATTTGCGCTTTCACCATGAATCCATGTGGGTCATCACCACGATAAGGGTAACCAGGCAAGTTACATTGCCAGTTGGGGGTCACCAGGCAGAAAGTGTCCCATCGTTGCGTCCGCCAAGCGTGGGCAGCCGAGTGTTTTTCAATCACCAAATGATCAGTGTCAGACTGCTGCAAGTAATAACTTAAGGACAAACCAGCCTGGCCTCCCCCAACGATAATCACTGAGAAGTGTGATTTGGTCGCGCTTGAGATTGCCTGTTGAGAAGTATTCATCTTTGTTTCCTGACTTGAAAAGTTGAGTGTGAGTAGTGCTTAAAGATCGTTTTCAGTGATTCTTCTGATAAGCACTTTGGACCCTTGCGGGAAATTCCCATGAGCAATCCTTTCCTCAATTGTTTTCAACTGATCTGCTGCAGCTGAGCAGCCATATCCATATTTAGCTCGAACGCGCTCTGAGGCCGCATTCAAGCCAGCACGCGCTTTCTCTAAAAACTCATTTACGTCATAGGACTCTCCTTCAACGAAGTATTCCTTGATGACTGTGGACGGTGAGTAGCACTGTGAACGGGTTTCATCAGGCCACGTGACATTAAAATAAACACTAGGCATTACGACTCCTTTGGAGTGATGAATCGACGACTGCTGCCGTTGAGGTGGTGGGTAGAATGAAGTGATGGGTATTCAGATCCCATATCACCTCAGTTGCGCCCTGATACTCCAGGGTCACTTTTTTTGTATCGTTAACAACGCCAATCTCCTGACAGGCAATAAATCGATTTTTAAATTTTGAAATGACGGCCTGGCCATGTTCTGGCCTGACGGAAAGTACAAAACCATAACTGGGAAATGCGGCTAACCATCTTAAAATGGGGACCTCTGGTGGAATGGGAAGCTTATTCAGATCAATATTCGCCCCTACGCCTGAGCATTCCAGCAACATGATGGAAGTGCCGATGATGCCTGCCATACTGATATCTTTAGCGGCATCGCACAGTTCCTCTTCAGCAAGCAGCGGTAAAATTTCCAAATCTTTCCTCAACCGCTCAGGAGAGGCTTTAGAAGAGGCATTCCAATAAGGATAGTCATTTTCAAACTTGCCTCTCATATCAATTGCCATCAGCAACTTGTCGCCAGGTCTGGCATTAAAGCTAGATAAAAGCTTGTTTGCTCTGCCAAGTATCGATACCGCTAATTGCCCCTGATTTGAGCGGACATTTGAATGACCGCCCACAATGGGGACACCATAGACTTTTGAGGCTTGCGCCATCCCCTCAACGATCTTTTCAGCGTTGATTAACCCTTCACTCCAGAGTGCGTTTACAACAGCAATCGGTCGTCCACCCATTGCATAAATATCACTGATATTGACCATCACTCCGCTGTAGCCAGCAAACCATGGCATTTCACGCACAAACTCGCTAACCAGACCTTCAATCGCGAATAGCAAATACCCGTCACCCTCTGGAATGGCAGCACAATCATCCCCGATCAACACGCCGTTTCCGGCATTGACTGGCATGACCTTATTCAAAGCCCCCAGCACATCAGAGATATCGTGTTTATGTTGGAAAAAACGACTCGATCTGAGCACTTTTGCGATTTCACTCAACACCATGCTTAGCCCCTTGTTTGAATCACAAACCCGTTGAGTGGGGTTTGAAAGGGGGGATATTTTTCCAGTCTTGCCTGCATTAAATGGTGTGATCTATTTAGCAATGTTTCTTGCTGTAGCACGTCCCAGTAAAGCCGTCTAAACAATGGCACATTCTGGCTTTGTACATGGGCTAAAAAGGTGTGGCATCCGACCCAGTGAGCACTACTTACAGCAAGCTTGATCAAGGAGGCGCCTAATTTTCCCTGTGATCGATAGTCTTTATGTACGGCCAATCTGGAGCCATACCAAACACCTGTCTCTTCCTGATGAATACGTACAGTCCCTACCACAGTATCTGGATGGCCAGCTTCACATGAGATAGCCACAATCAGTTGCGCTTTATCATCAATGTCATCTTTATCATGGCCATCGAAAATGCCTTGCTCTTCGCAAAACACATCTTTGCGTATTTGCATGGCTTGCGCGATTTCCCAAGGGTGAGTGGCCCATTTCACCAAGTACTCTACCGGTTGGTATTTGGGGAATACGGCAAAGCTTCTGTAATCCAGAGTGGATTCAATTTGCGAGGTCATTTCAAGCATGTTCCACCTCATACGCTGACAATGATGAACAAGCACCACATTTGCCGCAGCCTGCTTTGATTTCAGCTGAGCTCATCTTGGCCTGCTTTAGCATACCTCCTAAAGGCTCCAGAATTGATCGCATAAACGCTGGCGTTGGCGCTGGATGATCCTCAAGTGGCGTTCCGGTAATAGGGACAAAGGGCACCACGAATGGGTATACGCCAATGTCGATCAGTTTTGTTGAAATTTCTAAAATGGCTTCTTTGGTGTCCCCCAGGCCTGCCAAAATATAGGTATTGACCTGACCACGACCGAAGATGGATACCGCGACCTTGAACGCCTCAAAGTATTTGTCTAAAGAGACAGTCGCTTTACCAGGCATGATTTTTTCGCGGACCTCCTGGGTGACGGCCTCCAGGTGCAACCCGACAGAATCCACACCAACCGCTTTCATGCGCTCAAACCAGGCCATGTCGTCGGGGGGCTCGCATTGCACCTGAATCGGCAAGTCAACCGCGGCTTTAATCGCTTTTACGCTCTCACAAAGTATTTTGGCGCCACGATCATTGGTTGCTGGCGTCCCGGTAGTCAAAATCATGTGTTTCACACCATCCAGTTTTACCGCCGCGCTGGCAACCTCAGCCAACTGCTCAGGTGTTTTAAAGGGGATGGTACGACCAGCCGCCAAGGACTGACCAATCGAGCAAAACTTGCAAGATGACTTCTTGCTTTCATACCGCACACAGGTCTGCAACACGGTTGTCGCCAATACATCCGCGCTATGCAGCGTTGCAATGTGTGAATAGGGAATCCCATCCGCTGTGGCTAAGTCATAAAATTTTGGCGTCTGGGGGAAACTGATTTCAGCAATAGGGATAGCGCCTTTTAAAAGTTTGCTAATCCCATTCGCATCTGGCGTATCTGCTTTAAACGTTGAATGCCAGGCGGTGTTGGTATGCACTGGCACCATGACAGTGACACCGTCGATAGTGACTGCTTTGTGGTCTGAGGGACCTGCGCCACCGCGTCTGCTGGCGGCACCGACATTGGGCTGTTCCAATCGTAGCCCGATAGATTGCAGTTCTGTGATTAAGCGCTGCTTACTGTCCACTGCCAAGCTTGTTGTCATTGTTAAGCTCCTCTGTGTTTGGTAATTGCATTGATTGAGTGCGATGCGTGTGTAGTGAGAATGCAGGTGTAGCCGGTGCATCGTTGATTGCCAAACGCAACAGTTCTGGTCGGGCGTAGTGGCCAACAGAATCCATCATTCTTTTGCGTTTGGTGATCAGTGCCATATCAAGATCAGCAATGACCATGCCCTCGCCTTCCCGCAAAGGCTCGGTTAAATGGTTGCCTTCTGGCGAGATGATGGCGGTATTGCACCCCCCTCTTAACGCCTTCTGCATCTTAGGATCGTCAGTGATAGAGGTGATCTGTTCATCCGTTAACCAGCCGGTAGCGTTGATGACGAAGCAACCGGATTCCAGGGCATGATGACGAATGGTGACGTCCATTTGGTCTGCGAATATCTGCCCCACCATGGAGCCCGGAAATTGAGCACAGTGAATTTCTTCATGCTGTGTCATCAGGGCATATCTAGCCAACGGGTTGTAATGCTCCCAACAAGCCAAAGCGCCGACGCGTCCAACAGCGGTGTCGACGACCTTCAGCCCTGAGGCATCCCCTTGCCCCCAAATCATGCGCTCATGGTAGGTCGGTGTGATTTTTCTTCTTTTGAGAAGCATCTCACCGGTCGCATCAAAAATAATCTGGGTGTTATATAAACTGCCGTTGTCACGTTCATTCACACCGAGTACAACCACTATGTTATTCACACGTGCCCGTTCGGCAACGGCTTGAGTAACGGGACCAGGTATCACGACACTTTTTTCATACAGCCGCAAATGTTCCGCACCAGCTGTTACTGGTGGCGTGATGAAAGAAAAATAGGGGTAATATGGAATAAAGGTTTCAGGGAATACAATGATTTGTACGCCTTTTGCACCAGCCTCATCAATGACATTACAAACCTTCTTAACGGTTCCATCATGCGATTCAAAATCCGGGGTGATTTGAACTGCCGCCGCTTTAATCATTCGCCTTTCTGACATCGTGATACCTATCCTTTAACTAACTACACAGTCCATGTATCAATGATGACTGCGTTGTCACGCACATGAAGTAATTTCAGATCAAGCACATCCAGTGGGTTAATTGGGCGAATCCCTTCAATCAAGGCTGGCTCGCCGTGACCATATAAAGCTTGCAGGGCAAAACGGCATGCATACACTTTGCCGCCTTCGGACATAAACTTAACCAGTTGGCGATTGAAGTTGAGGTGACCAGGAAAAGCTTCGTCACCTAGTTTTGGGAAGCCACGTTGAACGCCCAAAGTGACTCCTGGGCCATATAGAAGAATGGAGGTTTCAAAGCCCTTGCGTTGCAAGCGTGTCGCTTGCAGCATATTCACGAAGCCAATCGATCCTTCGAAAGCGACAGTGTGAAAAGTCACTAACGCTTTTTGACCCGGCTCGGCCTTCACATCCTCAAATACCTTTTCTTCGAAATCTACAAAAAAGTCACCATCCTGATGTTTCTGGGCAGTAATTGCAGGCATATTTTTCTCCACTTAAAAAATTAGTCATCAATGAAAAGAACTCATTTCTTCTCAAGTGGTATACAGCAATCTATATGCCATCAATTAAAATAAATAATGCAATCAATATGCAATCAATACCATATTTAAAAGACTTGATCGGCATTAACTTTTTTTTAATTATTTTGTTTCATCACGCCCCCTGCTCAGCCAAGGCAGGCCATGCACTAATTTGATTCACCATGCACCATTTTGTCAGGGGTTTTAGTGCACTCTTTTAGAACTTTTCAAGGAAAAAAACCGGTAAAAATTGGGGCTAAGGGAAAAAGAAAAGGATGTAAACGAAGTAAAAATCAAGCTGAACGACTATACAAAGCAAAATACACGTCAAAATCACTTGAGCGCAATATAAGATCAACTTCGCGTCTTCAGCTGATAGATAAGCTGCTCTCAGCCCAAAATCGAGACTGACAAATGAGTCTTCTTAAAACGAATTGTTGCTCACGTATGAGCATCATCTGACTCAGCGAGTGATATGCCATATATTTAAATAAAAAAGCAATCAATATGCAATCATATTGATATATTATTGCAATAATTGTTTTTAAAAGCATTGAGCAGTTTTGTATGAAGCTAAACTTCAATGCAAATGCTGCAACTCATGATTCTATTGCGTGCAGTAACTGGGATCTGCTTGCTAGAAAATGGGGCTCGTTAAATTGATCAGCCAGCTCACAGGAAAGAGACGATGAACCAGAATATCCCGCATTGGATTAAGCGATTAAAAGAGAGCAAGAAACCAGCGTATTTATTGGTAGCAGATCTCATTGAGGAAGATATTGGTAATGGTCGACTGCGTCCCCGCGACCAATTGCCCACGCTCAGAGAGTTATCTCAGGCATTAGGAATTAATTACACCACTGTATCCCGGGCTTATAACGAAGCCAAAAGGCGCGGCCTGATTGACTCCCAGGCTGGCTCAGGAACATATATCAAAGGTAAGACGCCAGCGATTAAGCTCAGAGACGGCAGCAGCGTTGCAATGACCATGAATATGCCACCGGAGCCGATGGCTATCGCCCAGCGGATTAAAGAAGATGCTGCCCGGTTAATTGCCCACGCCGATCTTTATGAACTACTTCGCTACCAAGATTTTGGTGGGACCAGTGAGGAGCGTGAAGTTGCAGCATCATGGTTAAGCAACTATGTGCCAAAATGCAATGCAGATCAGGTCCTCATTTGCCCAGGCATTCACTCCGTATTATTGGCCTTAATGACACACTTAGCGAAACCCGGTGAAACAATCTGTGTAGAAGATCTCGTATACCCTGGTATCAAAGCAATTGCAGCACAGATTAATATTTCCCTTCTTTCGATTCCAAGCGATAAAGATGGTCCAGTCGTTTCTGCATTCGAAGAGGCTTGTAAAACGAATCGCATTAAAGGGTTCTATTGCAACCCAACCATTCAAAATCCTAGCACATTAACTATCACCAAACACCGGCGTGAAGCCATTGCAGATATCGCCATGCGTTATAACGTGCCCATTATTGAAGATGATGCGTATGGCATGCTTCCTACCGATCGTCTGGCTACCATTGCCAGTATTGCGCCTGAGATTACCTGGTATATCAGTGGCTTCTCCAAATGCTTTGGCGCAGGCCTTAGGATCGCGCTGGTTGCTGCCCCCTCACTGAGACAAGCCCAGAGATTGGCGGGTTCACTGAGAGCCACTTCAGTAATGTCTAGCCCTGTATCCAATTTATTGATCACTAATTGGATTAAAAACGGCATCATTGATGACATGCTAAAAGCTATTAGGGTTGAATCGGTGGCGAGATTGAAACTCGCCTCAAAAACATTGGATATGTGGGAATTTATGTCCCACCCAGAAGGCTTTCATATCTGGTTGCCAGTTCCAAACACTACAGGCTGGCGAGCTTCAGAACTAGCGATGCATTTACGATCCAATGGCATTGGCGTGGTTGCGAGCCCTGCATTTTGCACAGACAACAACCCTCCGGAAGCTGTCCGAATATGTTTAGGAGGCCCCATTACAAGGGACGAATGCGAGCAAAGTCTGAAGATCATTGCAGATACCCTTGAGTATCCACACCATATGCACTTACAAATTATGTAAAATCCCATATGGATGTATTGTTACTTTCGCGCGTGAAACTGACTTTGGTGCGACTTAAACCTACCAAGTTCAATAACTCATGAACTAATGGTTTTGATCTCAACTATTTTTAATGATTTCACGAAGTAAATATTACTTCGTGAGATTCAATTAATTGTTTTAAAATGAAATATTCTCACGAACTTACTCAGAGTCCAGAGAAGGGAAATTAAATGTGTTATTAAAAACTCAGCGATTAACAGCTGAGTTTTCCAAACTGCTCTTAAAATCTATCAGAGCCTATTTAAACTTTGCCAGTAATTCATCCAGCTCGGGATCTTTATACTGCATGGCAATCTTTTCTGCCTGTTTAATCAGTTGCTCAGCGCCAGCAGCATCGCCTTGAGCCCGCTTGGTTTCTGCCCAATAAATCGCAGTTTTTGCTTCATAAAAAAAGCCACCATTGTCATGTGCATATTCCATCAGCCGCTGGTAGGTTTTACCCGCACCCACATAATCTTTTTTAGCATCGAATAATTGCCCCAGCGTCAGGCTGGCTTCAGCATATTGATCAGGCGTGCCTGATTTAAGCAACATCAGCGTCCCTTTGAGTTGGTATTCAATGGCATTGTCTATTTGCTGCATGTGCTGGTAAGCCAAAGCCTCATGAATATAGCTGTCTGCGCGTTCGTCATCATTCATGGCCAGTTTCTCGCCGGACTCAAATGACTTTAACGCCTCTACATATTGGCCAATATCAAAATACGCTTCGCCAATCAGGTTGTGTGCGATCCTAGTATAGCGGCGCATGTCTTGCTGTTCACTGAATTTAAGGGCCTGCTGATAGCTTTCTATCGCGACCGCGTGGGCTTTGGTCTCTAGCTGTGCATTGCCTAACAACATATAGGCAGAGATTAGATCCAGACCTGACGGTTTGTGCGCAATCGCCTGTTTAAAACTCTCTTGTGCCGCCGTATCCTGCTTTAAAGCAGATTGTGCTCGACCTTTGCATAGCCAGAACTCAGCCTGGCTGGCATGCTGTTCTGCAAGCGTGATGGCTTGAGCATATTGGTGGTTTTTTATGGCGGCATCACAGGCTTCCAAGGCCGCATCTTTGGCGAAAGAACTATTTACAATCAATGCGCTAAGAACGAAAGCTAAAGTAATCTTAGAATTCATATTAAAATAAATCCGGTTGTGTTAACGAGGCATCCTGGGCTTGATCAGCCTCATGTTCTGAGGGCTGCAACATTACAAGCAACGCAGACTCATCCAGGATAGGAATATTCAGTTGTTGTGCTTTTTCGAGCTTGCTACCCGCCTCTGCACCCGCCACGACATAGCTGGTTTTGGCCGACACACTGCCACTGACTTTGCCCCCGGCCGCTTCAATCATGGCCTGTGCCTGATCGCGCTTGAGTGTGGGCAAGGTCCCCGTCAGGACAAAGGTTTTTCCGGTAAATGCAGATGCGTGGCTGGTTTTCGCAATATCTGCCCATTGCACGCCCAAAGCGCGCATGGCTGCAATCACCTCCCGATTATGCGTCTCGGCAAAGAATTGATAGGCCGCTTCAGCGACGACTGGCCCAACATCATTGACCTGCATTAAAGATGCGATATCAGCTTGCATCAAGGCCTCAAGGCTCCCAAAGTGCTGCGCGAGGTCTTTGGCAGTCGCCTCCCCCACGTTGCGAATACCCAGGGCGTAGATAAAACGTGGCAAGCTCGTGGCCTTGCTTTTTTCAATGGCCGCAAGGACATTTTGGGCTGATTTTTCTGCCATGCGATCCAAGCCGGCGAGCATAGGCAACGTGAGTCGGTAAATATCATCCAGGTGATGTACCAGCTGACGTTCTACCAACTGATCCACCAGCTTTTCACCTAATCCTTCTATGTCCATGGCGCGACGCGAGGCAAAATGCGTGATGGCTTGTTTGCGCTGCGCGGGGCAAATGAGGCCACCAGTACAACGCGCCACCGCTTCATCCTCAAGCCTGACCACATGCGAGCCACATTCTGGGCATACAGTCGGCATGACAAACAGCCGTGCGTCAGCCGGACGAAACTCTTGTTTGACCAAGACCACCTCAGGGATCACGTCCCCTGCCCGCCTCACCACAACCGTATCGCCGATATGAATATCTTTACGGCGCATCTCATCTTCATTGTGCAAAGTGGCATTGGTGACGGTGACCCCTCCTACAAACACCGGCTTCAGGCGCGCAACAGGGGTAATAGCTCCAGTTCGGCCCACTTGCACAGTGATATCTTCAACCACGGTGGTGGCTTCTTCAGCGGGAAACTTATGCGCGACTGCCCAACGTGGGGCGCGGGACACAAAGCCCAAAATAGCTTGCAACTCGAATGTATTGACTTTATAGACCACACCATCAATATCAAATGGCAGATCACTGCGCTTTTGACCGACCTCGGCATAATAGTCACGCAAGCCTTGGGCGCCCTTTTTCACGCCGCGTAAAGCAGAGACCGGGAAACGCAAATCTGTCAGATATTGCATGGCTTCGGCATGTGAGTGTATCTCTGGCGCGCCATCACTCGCACCGAGGCCGTAAGCAAAGAAGTGCAAGGGCCGTTTAGCCGTGATATTGGAATCCAGCTGGCGTAAACTGCCTGCGGCGGCGTTACGGGGGTTGGCAAATAGTTTGCCACCAACAGAAGCCTGTTGCTGATTGAGTTTTTCAAAGTCTTTTTGAGAGAAGGGTATCTAAAGAGAAAAAAATTCAAGGCTTCTTTTATGCAATCGACTTGGAATGGCGCGTATGGTTTTAAGGTTATGCGTCACATTTTCGCCGGTGTAACCATCTCCGCGTGTCGCGCCTTGCACGAAAACACCATGCTCATAAGTCAGTGTAATGGCCAAACCGTCGAATTTGGGTTCTACCGCATACTCAACCTCTTGCTCGCCTGTCCCCTCGCGTACACGGCGGTCAAACGCTTCCAACTCTTGATCACTGAACGCATTATTGAGGGACAGCATGGCTTGGCGGTGTTGCACACTGTCAAATGCAGACAAGGCCTGCCCACCAACACGCTGGCTGGGGGAGTCTATGGTAATTAGTTCAGGATATTGCTGCTCAATATCAACCAGTTGCCGATAGACGCCGTCATACTCGTTATCGCTGACTAAAGGCGCATCGAGCACATAATAGTGATAATCGTATTCGGCAATACGCTGCTTGAGCTGTTGTAAAAGCAGCGCCGCTTCTTGGGCTGACATCATTAAGAGAACAGGCGTTTGGCGTGGCTGCTACCAGGGATAATCCCTTGCGCGCCCATGGCATTGGAGATATTTCTGAGCTGCTGACGGATTTTATCCAGTTGCACGTCGCCAATTGGTTTGCGGTTCACGTCTATCAGGCTGGCGCTCAAACTGCCTGCCATATTGCGTGCAATGTCTACCATATGGTCAAACACCTGCAAACTGTTGGGCGTGGTGGGAATATCCAGTTGAAAAGTCATGCCTGTCATCACGGCTGACTTAAGCATCTCGGCTGAAAACGGTTTGCCTTCGTAGTTGCGTACAGAAAATTCCAGTTGGCCTGCCGTATTATATAGCTCAAAGCGGCCATCTTCACTTAACTGCATACCGCACGCTTCAGCTAAACCGCGCAGCTTGGTGGCGTGAAACATGCCTTGGGCGGCCAACACATGAAACTCCACCGCTTTATCCACCTCAATACAAAACGCATCAATCGATTGCGCCTGCTGTGAAGGCTCATAGCCGCCCTGCCAGCTCACGGTCAAGCCGAGTGCGCGTGCCAGGGTTTCCATGGATTTCTGAAAGCGTTTGAGCGTTTCTTCGTCGACCGGGCCGCCACGGTCTGCCAATTGCAAACTACAGACTACCTGGCTGGCTGGGGTCTGGTCTTGCATGGCTTTGGCGTCTAGGCCTAAAACATCCTGCCATTCGCCAGTCGACGAACTTTGTGCCCATAAGGTCGCGTGTTGCGGAAATGTCCTGACTTCAGCCTGGATATCTTCCAGCTCGGCCAGCATCACGCCCAAAGGCGCATCAATCAAGCCAACCCAGTCCATGGCGGTATGCACCGCATTAGGTAAGCCCGTCTCTGCTACTGTCGCTGCGGGAGGCTCCGCCAACACCACGGTCTCGGTTTCTTCTGCAAAGGGTGTGATAGGCTCAGTATTGGAAACGTTAACCACAGGTGCCGGGATTTCTGCCACGGGTGCAGTCACAGGCGGGACGTAGGCAATTGAAGGTTCCACCTTGGGTGTAGCCACCCGCACTTCGCCGGGCTGCTTATTTAAATTCAACCCGGTTTTGTCGGCGACAGGCTTGGTGACCGGCGCTGGTTCGCTGACTGCAAAATCAGGCTCAAATTTCGGAGACTGGCGGACGCGTGGCTCTGACATCCAGCCCTCGACATCTTCTGAAACGGGAGGTTTGTCTGCCGTGGTTTTTTTTAGGGGATCCTTGGTTTTCGCAGAAGATTCATTATCCAGCACATCGCCACGCGTGTGGCTAAAGCGATATTCAACGTCTCTACGATATTTTTTTTCCTGCCACCAGTTAAAAACAACCACTGCCAGAACGATGCTGACCCCAAGCAACACCAATATCATCCACAAATCAGACATGTGACCTTACAATCCTTTAAAACGCTTGCGTAATAATACAACAAAACTGACATTAAGCTGCATGCATGCGGATCGCCTCGTCGATATCGACATCTACAATTCGTGATACCCCCGACTCTTGCATGGTCACGCCTATCAGTTGTTGAGACATTTCCATGGTGATTTTGTTATGTGAGACGAACAAAAATTGTGTTTTTTCTGACATGACACGGACCAACTGGCAAAAACGCTCCGTATTACTGTCATCCAGCGGTGCATCTACCTCATCCATCAGACAAAATGGCGCCGGGTTCAAGCGGAACAAGGCGAATACCAGCGCCATTGCGGTTAACGCCTTTTCGCCCCCCGAAAGCAATTGAATCGTGGTATTTTTTTTGCCTGGTGGCTGCGCAAATACCTGTACACCCGTGTCCAGGATTTCATCGCCCAGTAACTCCAGCTTGGCATTACCGCCATTAAATAAGGTCTGGAATAATTCGCCAAAATTACGGTTCGCTTCGTCAAAGGTGGCTCGCAGCTTACCGCGCGTTTCCCGGTCAATTTTCTGAATCGCTTCATCCAGCGTTTCACTGGCGGTGAGCAAGTCCTTGAGCTGGCTATCGAGATACGCTTTACGTTCTTTTTCGGTGACCAGCTCTTCAATCGCCGCCATATTCACTGGCCCTAACTGCTGAATTTGCTGTTGCAGTTTTTGCGTGGCTTGTGCCAATGCCTGCGCCTGGGCATCCCTGTCCAAGCCTTGCTGGATAGTCTCTTCATCCAACGCCGTCTCTGCCAAGGCCTGCTGACATTGCTCCACCTGCAAACGGCATTCCTGTTGCTTCAGTCGCTTTTGCTCTAGGGCATCGCGCAACGGGTGTAGCTGCTGCTCTACTTGCATGCGGCTACGCTCCTGAGTTTGCAAAGCCGCCTCGTGCTGCGCGAGCTGATTTCTAGCCTGCGCCAGCGCCTGCTCACACTCATGCTGTTGCGTGAGGGCTTGTG
This sequence comes from uncultured Methylophilus sp., assembly GCA_936943315.1. Lineage (GTDB taxonomy): Bacteria > Pseudomonadota > Gammaproteobacteria > Burkholderiales > Methylophilaceae > Methylophilus. Next base: position 16,309 of record CAKZJM010000185.1, read on the forward strand.
CCAGGTTGGCTTTAAGCGTCTCCATATTACTGATTGAAAGTGCCTGCTCTGTTTCAGCCAATCGATGCTTCAAGTGTTCAGCTTCTTGCGTATTTTGCAGTAAACGCTGCTGCAAATCATTCACGGCATTGTTGAGCAAGGTCCGCTCAAATAGTTGCGACTGGTGCAGCTTTTCTGCCTGCTGAACGCTGTCACGCAAATTAAAATAGGCATCTTCAGCTTGCTGCTTTTGAGATTGCGCTTCACGCGCGGCTTGCTCCAGGCCAGCAAATTGCGCCTGGTGTGAGGCAATTCTGGTTTGCACCTGGGTTAACTCGTCAGCAAGTTCTGTATGCCGCCCCTCAGTTTGCAATATATCCTGCTGCAAGGCCGTTTGCCGGCGCAACGCATTCTCATGTGCCTGCTGCAAACGCGATATCTGCAACTGTGTGTCATGCATTCCGGCTGTGAGCTGCTTAATCTTCTGGTGGGCGTGCTGTTGCTGTTGGCGTACCTGGTGCAAACTGTTTTCTAATGTCTGCACATGTTGCTGAGCTTCTGCGACGCTATCTTGCGCCAGCCCCAAACCAGCTTGCAAGCCTTCGAGTTGCTTTTGCCGCTCCAGAACCCCTTGCATTGGGCTTTGCCGGCCATGGAATACCACGCTATGGCGCTGGTAAACATCGCCATTTTTGGTCAACAAACTGGCACCTATGGGCAAAGTAGCCTGGTACAAAGCAAGCTTTTCTATGTCTTCAAGGACATATACGCCCGCCAACCAGTGCTGAAGGGCTGCGGTGACTTCCGGCTGCTTGATTTTCAATAAACTATAAAGGCTAGGCAACCCCTGCCATTGTCCTGGCAAGGGGAGCTCCTCTGATGAGGATTGTGCGATGGCCAGCGCAGCTTGCGGATGTTGCAATTGTGACCAGTCTGGTAAATTGTCAGGCAACAACGCATTGAGCTTAGCGCCTAAAAAAGCCTCTAAGGCTGCTTGCCACGCATGCTCAATTTCCACCGCCTGCCATAAGCGGGTAGAAGACTGTAAACCCGTCTTTTGTAGCCATGGCCCTAATTGCTGGTCCTGCTGCATGGTTTGCTGCAGCTTTTGCAAAGACTGGATTTCAGCCTCAAGCTGATGCAAAGCGCGTTGCGCCTGCTGCCACTGGTTTCGGCCCTGTTGCAACGCTTGTTGTTGCTCATGTTCTTGCGCACGCGATTGTGTGAGCTGCTGTTCTTCTTGTTGTAATGCCGCTTGCTGTTCAAGCAGTTGTTGCTGATGGCTGCTCAATGCTTCTATATCCGGCAACGCCCATTGACCCAGCTCCTGCTGCAACTGTTGCAGGCGCTTTGCCACCTCTGCCAGGTTACGCTGGATAAAATTCACATTATTTTGTTCCAGCTGCATTTGCTGACGGCTGTTTTGCACCGCCTGCTGGGCCTGGCTGGCGGCTTGCTGGATGCATTGTAGCTGGGCAGATTGCTCAGGCAGCCCCGCTTGCAACATCTGTAGCGCTTGCGTTTTTTCGGTCACCGCTTGTTCGGCAACGGTCAGGGCCGCTGCTTTTTCTGCCAACTGGGCTTGCAACTGTTGCTGTTGCTGGCTGCCACGTTCGCGCTGCCCCAACAGTTGCTGTTGTTGCTGCAATAAGCGGTCACGCGCTTCTTCAGATTGCTTGACCTGCATGGAAAGATTGGACACTTGCGCATTGGCCTCATAAAAAGCGGCCTGTGTGGTATGCAATAAGCCAGAGGCTTCTTGGTGTTGTTGCCTGCTGAGCTCCAATTGCAACTCACTACTGCGCAAGGCTGCCATCTGCGCCTCAAGCGCGTTCACAGCCTGCTCAACCGCCTGTGAAGCGGATTCATACGCCAGCACAGCATCGCGTTTACGCAACCACCACCACTGCGCTTCGGCCAATTTAAAAGCCGTCTGCAAGGCATGGTATTTTTGCGTGACCAACGCTTGCGCTTCGAGCTTGATAATTTGTTTGTTAAGTTCGCGTGATATATCCTCTACGCGCTCCAGGTTTTCACGCGTATCGCGCAAACGCAACTCAGTTTCGCGCCGACGCTCTTTATATTTGCTGATCCCTGCCGCTTCTTCCAGAAACACCCGCAGCTCTTCTGGCCTAGCTTCCACAATGCGCGAAATGGTGTTTTGGCCAATAATGGCATACGCCCGTCCACCGAGGCCGGTTCCTAAAAACAGGTCGGCAACATCACGCCTGCGAACAGCAATATTATTGATATAGTAGGTAGAGCCTTTGTCACGCTCAATGACGCGCTTGACCGAGATCTCGGCATATTGGCTCCACTCCCCTGCGGCACCTCCCAGGCTATTATCGAAAATCAATTCCACACTGGCGCGTGAAATAGGTTTTCGGTGAGAGGAGCCGTTGAAAATCACGGCATCCATGGCATCGGCACGCATCTCCTTGGCAGAAGACTCACCCAGCACCCAGCGCACTGATTCCATGACATTGGATTTGCCGCAACCATTCGGCCCGACCACGCCGACACGTTGGCCGTGCAGATGTATGGTGGTCGGATCGACAAAAGACTTGAACCCCGCCAGTTTTAAATGTGTCAGACGCAAAGTAAGAAAACCGCTTATAAGAATTTGAATGGTGGCTTAAGCGTTATAATACCCATTTTTATCCAGAAACATTCAAGAAACGTGAGTGCAATGAACGAACATTTACTTGGCGGCAAGCCAACTGCCCAGCCCAGCAAAACGCTGGAGACCTTTGAAAATCCGAATTCGCAGCGCGATTTTCATATCCATATGGAAATCCCGGAGTTCACTTGCCTGTGTCCAAAAACAGGCCAGCCCGACTTCGCAGTGATTTACCTGGACTATATTCCTAACAAATTATGCGTGGAATTAAAAAGCCTGAAACTGTACATGTGGTCATTCCGCGACGAAGGCTGCTTCCACGAAGCTGTGACCAACCAGATTCTGGATGACTTAGTGGGCGCCATTGATCCAAAATTCATGCGCGTGACGGCCAAGTTTTATGTGCGTGGCGGCATTTTCACCAATGTAGTGGCTGAACATCGCGCAGCAGGCTGGCAACCGCAACCGTATGTCGAGTTAACGCAATTTTCTGCACAAAGTAATATCCGCGGATAAAGCGCAAGCAAAAATATCAAACCCGGCCCGGCCGGGTTTTTTATTTCAGGATGACTCCCGCACCGTACTTCGCTGGACTACGCCATAGCCCGCTATAGCAGGTTTATCAAGGACTTAGGCGAGTTCAACATATGCCGGTGCTTTCCGAAACTTGACCCGACTTTCCTGCTGCTGGCCCCTACAAGGCTCCTGGAAACCGGGTCTTTCCGAGGAGTCATCATGGCAAAGATCAAGCTCACCAAGTCCGCTGTCGATGCGGCACAACCCCAGGCGCAGGCCGTCGAACTCCGGGATACGCTGGTGCCCGGCTTCTTGTGCAAGATTACCCCGTCAGGCCGCAAGGTGTTCATGCTCCAGTATCGGACGAACGCCGGCGAACGTCGCAAGCCTGCCTTGGGCCAATACGGGGAACTGACCGTCGAACAGGCGCGCTCGCTCGCGCAGGAGTGGCTGGCCCAGGTGCGCCGGGGTGGTGATCCCGCCGCCGACAAGGCCGAGGCGCGCAAGGCGCCTACCATCGAGGAGTTGTGCAAGAAGTTCATGGAGGACTACTCCAAGAAGCGCAACAAGCCGAGTACTCAGGTCGGCTATCAAGGCGTCATTGACCGCAACATCATTCCGCTGCTGGGCCGCAGGAAGGTTCAGGACGTGAAGCGACCTGACATCGCGGGCTTGATGGAAAAGCTCTCATACAAGCAAACCGAGGCGAACAAGGTCTTCAGCGTCTTGCGCAAGATGTTCAACATGGCCGAAGTGTGGGGCTATCGGCCTGACGGCACCAATCCGTGCCGCCATGTCCCGATGTTCCCTGCCGGCAAGTCCACCCATCTCATCAGTGACGAGGACATGGGCAAGCTGTTCCGGCAGCTCGACAAGATCGAGGCCGAGGGGCTGGAGAACTACGTCATTCCGCTGGCGATCCGCCTGCAATTCGAGTTTGCCGGCCGCCGCTCCGAAATCGTCACGCTCGAATGGGAATGGGTCGATCTGGAGAACCGCCGCGTCGTCTGGCCCGACAGCAAGACCGGCGGTATGTCCAAGCCCATGAGCGAGGAAGCCTACCGGCTGCTTTCGACCGCTCCGCGGCAAAAGGACAATCCTTACGTGCTGCCGTCGCCACGCCATCCGGGGCAACACCTGACCACGGGCGAGTATTACGGCGGTTGGAGCCGTGCGCTCAAAGCGGCGGG
>CAKZJM010000186.1 GCA_936943315.1 uncultured Methylophilus sp.
AGCACCTACAGTCCACATTTCAGATTTCAAGTTTCTGAAAGCGTCTGTACCACGGTTGCCGTCCAATTTGGACTGACCCCAGCTCACGCCCAACTTGGTATTAGGACCAGGGATAGTGTATGTACCTTGTACATAACCACCTTCTGAATCACGACGACGACCTGCTGCGTCAAACGCATCATGCAACTGGCCAGTTTGACCAATACCTTTACCCCCGTAGTAGTAACCAGTCAAACCAAAGTCAGCAACTTTGATAGTTGCACCGATGTCCATTGCAGTCGCACGATCAGAACCCAAATCGTTTGTTACGTTAACAGTTTTCAGTTGGTCAACTTTTTGTGAGAAGAATGATGTCCAAACTTTACCAGCAACATCACCTGTCCACTCATAAGATGCTTTACCTTCGAATGCAGGTTGTGAACCACCACGGCCAACGCTTGTAGCACTACCGAATGCACCGGACGCAGTTGTTGTTTGACCAGCGCCGAATGTGTTCCATGCTTGGGTTACACCAACTGTGAATTGGAAGCCATTCCAGTTTGGTGAGGAGTAAGCAACTTGAGATTTCCAGTCAGCATACATGAAACCTGTGCCGATACGGCCCAAAGTAGTTGTGTTGCCAGCCAATGCACCAGCACCTGAACCAACGCCCAACAATGTCATGTCATTCAAGATAGCGTCTGAAGCATAGATGCCCAGATCTTTACCCAGTTTGATAGAACCCCAAGAAGCATCACCGAATGTCAAGAATGCTTGACGGTTTTCTTGGTTGCCGCCGAAGCTGCTACCGTTAGGATTAGCATTCTGGATACCAGAGTTTGTAGTTGATGAACCTGGGTTGATGCTGATTGTGAAACCAACATCCAGATCGTTTTGACGTGTTTTACCAGAAACGCTCAGGTAGTTTGGCAACAGACCTGTAGTGATGTTGTTCTGTGTGTTATCACCGTTTTCAGTTTGACCACCGATACCAGTAACGTTATCGCCACTGGTGCTAGTTGTGGTGTAGTAAGCGTTAACAACGCCACCGATGTCCAGAGTCCAGTCACCAGCTGGGATAGTGATGCCAGCTTGTGCGCCAGTAGCGGCAGCGAACAGAGCTGCTGCAACTGCAACGTTCAATTTTGTATTCATACGAATCTCCAAAAATGTTGTTTTCACAACTTGTGTAAGGATATTGCTTGTTAAGTTGAGCGCTCTAGACGCTCAACGATCAGAACTCCCTCGGAACCGCTCCAAGCATTTCCAAGAAGGTCAGAGCAATTTTTGCAAATGCAGGGGTTGTGGCGCAAGTGAATACGTCAAATTGCTTAGCGCAAGTTTGGTTTGTTGCGGATTTGCAACAAGATTTCGGCAGGGATTGGTAATGCCTTGATGAAAAGGAATGCCTTTACACAGCTATTCTCATTAAATTTACTTAAAAGTTTCTGCTAGCATAGTAATGTTCTAAAGCACGATTCACTTGTGCATACTTTCATTTCATTTTTGGCATTTCACTTTTGGCCGGGGTTATCATGGTTTCAGATATTCAGTTGTGTAGTCGTTTTATTGAGACATTAGACTGGATTTGCCAAGTGCTGATCAGACACTCTGAAGATTTCAACATCGCGTTGGTCAGGATTGCGTATGGTGACGATAACAGCCTGGGTGAAACTTACGGCGCACCTGAGGCATTGCGTCAGCTTTCTTCATTGACGCATGACTTGCAAACCTCTTTCAGGCGTTCGGATCTGGTAGGCCGGGAAGGGACTGACTTTTGGATACTCTTCCCTTATACGCGCGTGACAGACAATGTATACGATAAATTGCTGGATGTGATTCAAGGCTCTGCGCACAACAACTTGAATATCGTTGAACGTGAGATTGCCATTTTTGAGTTGCCACTGATCTATTCAAAAGCATTGGTGAAACCAGATAGCAGCCATGCCCTACTGAAGCACCTCAAGACAAATCAAGCGGCCCTAGCCAGCCATGTATTCAGGCTGGCAAACCTTTAAGTCTCTCAACCAATTGCTTTTCACCTGGCGTTTTGCGCATGTAGGCTTTTGATCAAGATTCTTACTGGCGTGGGCAAAGCCGCCGCAATCGCGTCAGACAAAGACAGCCATTGCATATGGGGCGGCAACAGCGGACGCCGCCCGGTCAGTTGTAAAGGTTGAGGCGTGATCTCGAGTTTAAAGTGTGTAAAGGTATGCCATAACACCGGCAATACTTCCAAGGGTTCGGTTTCTATGCCCCAGGTGTCTTGCGCGTAAGGCACGGCAATATGGCTGGGCGATATCTCAGGCAAACTCCACAAGCCTCCCCAAATGCCTTGATTGGGACGCCTCTCAAGCAGGATTTCACCAGCATCCAGTATCATCAGCATGGTGACTTGTTTTTCAGGTAGCGCTTTACGCGGTTTGGGGGCAGGTAATTGCGCCACTTTTTGCTGCTGAAACGCCAGGCACTGACTTTGCATGGGGCAATCAGCACAACGCGGCTTACTCCGGGTACACAAAGTGGCGCCAAAATCCATCAGGCCTTGCACGTAAGCTGGCAAGCCTTGCGCTGGCAACAAAGTCTCTGCCAACTGCCACAACCGTTTTTCAACGTCTGGCAAGCCTGGCCAGCCATCAATCGCATACAACCTTGCCAGCACGCGCTTCACATTCCCATCAAGAATCGTCTGCCGTTGATTAAAAGCAAATACGCTAATCGCAGCGGCTGTAGAGCGCCCTATCCCTTTTAGGGTTTGGATGACCTCAAAATTTGTTGGAAAAATACCACTATGCTCACGCATGATGGTTTGTGCGGTATGGTGCAAATTGCGTGCACGTGAGTAATAACCGAGGCCGCTCCAATAGCGCATGACTTCATCTTGCTCTGCCTCAGCCAGACTCGCAATGGTGGGGAAGCG
>CAKZJM010000187.1 GCA_936943315.1 uncultured Methylophilus sp.
GGACGTTGCCAGGCTGTGACGAGCAACTGCGCCAAATGTTCCGCACTGATGCGCTCGTTACGTGACAAACCGGAACCGTTTTCAAGCATCAGTTCAGGAAACTGCAACCCGCGCTGGCGCAAGCCCTGTTTGAGCGCCAAGATGGCACTGGCCTCATCGGCAGGCGTGAACCCGGCTTCCAGCCCGATGGTGAGCATTAGCTGACGCGCCATCACATTATTGCTCCATTTATTGATGTCGCGCACCACGCTATCCAAGGGCGGTGACCACCAGGTCGTGACCAGGGGGTTGGCCTCGGTGACAGGTGCCGTCACCAATTGGCCGTTAAATTGACCACCGATTTGTGCCCAGAGTTTTTTAAAAGTATCAAACACATATTGCGTATCACCGAGCACACTCAACTCCAGATAACGCTCGTCACATTGCTCTGGCAATGTGCCACTGAAGGCAACGGTCACGCCATCCGCAGTGGGCGTCACGCTGTAGTGCAGATCACTGCGCCAGTCACTGCAAGCCCCTTTACGCAATTGCATGGTGTTGATCACACGGATTTGCGGCAACTCGAATTCCTGGGAGATTTGCACCGCGGGTTTATTGCCAGTATTGACTACGGCAAAACGGAAGCTGGTATTGCGGCCATTGAGCAACAATGCACTTGGGTTCGCGTTGTAAGCGCGCCAGGGCTCATCATCGAGCACCGGGCGCTGGCTCACTTCCGGCGCATACAAGCTTAAATCCAGCACCAGATTGCCTTTGACCTGACGTATGCCCTGCTGCTGCACCTGTTGCAGCAAGCGCCAGAACTCGGCGACGTTGAGCGCCGGGTCACCATAGCCTTTGATGATCAGATCGCCCTCAAGTACCCCATTATTAAGGGGGCCACTACGGTAGATTTCTGTTTTCCAGCGGTAAGCCGGTGTTAATGCTTCCAGTGCCGCGTAAGTGGTCACCAACTTCATGACACTGGCAGGATTCATGGCTTTGGCCGCGTTATGACTGATGACAGGCGCGCCACCATCCAGTGGCTGCACAACAATTGCCACGCTCTCGGCGGGCAACTGTGCCTTGTTTAAGGCCTCTTGTAGATTGACCGGCAACGCCGCTTGCGCCAACGTTATCCAGCCACTACACAATACCAGGCACCAACGCATCAGCATCAAAGACTCTCTACGACCGCTGCTTGCGTCGCTTGCACCAGGTGTTGTATATCATCCGAAGTCAGGCAATAAGGCGGCATCCAGTACACCGTATTGCCAATCGGCCGCAACAGCAAGCCGTGTTTTAATGCGGCAGCATAACAATCGCGCGCAAATTGCGGGTTTTGTGTCGTCACCTCAAACGCCGTGATCATGCCGCGCTGGCGGGCGTCTTGTAGCGGCAAATCATACGCCTGCACCGCTGCCCACAACTGCTGCGCTAACTGTCGGTTATTGCCCAGCACATCCGAGGTTTCAAACAATTTCAACGTGGCCAACGCTGCGCTACACGCCAGCGGATTGCCGGTGTAGCTGTGGCTGTGTAAAAAACCCTTGACCGTCTGATCATGATAAAACGCCTGATAGACCTCATCTGTCGTCAGTACCACAGACAACGGCAAATAACCGCCGGTAATCCCTTTAGACAGGCATATAAAATCGGCCATATCGCTGACCTTGCCCGCCGCCTGCTCGCATGCAAACAAAGTCCCGGTGCGGCCAAAACCCACCGCAATCTCATCGGCAATCACATGCAACTGGTAGCGGTTGCAAATGTCTCGCGCACGCTGTAAATAGACCGGGGAATACATCGCCATGCCTGCAGCGCCCTGCACGAGTGGCTCGATAATCAACGCTGCCAATTCGGCATGATGCTGCGCAACATAAGCTTCTAATGCTTCTGCGCAGCGCAAGGCATAAGCCTCCTCAGACTCCCCAGGCGCAGCCAGGCGGCTATCAGGGCTGGGCATATGTGCAGACTGTAAAATCAAGGGCGCATAAGTATCTTTAAAAATGGCCACATCGGTCACACTGAGCGCACCCAGGGTTTCACCGTGATAGCTGTTTTGCAGGCTGATAAACTTGGTTTTTTGCGGCTGGCCGACATTCCGCCAATAATGAAAACTCATCTTGAGGGCGATCTCAGTAGCACTGGCGCCGTCAGAGCCATAAAAGGCGTGTCCCAGGCCTGTCAGCGCAGACAGCTTTTCTGACAACTCGACCACGGGCGGATGCGTAAACCCGG
>CAKZJM010000188.1 GCA_936943315.1 uncultured Methylophilus sp.
GCGCCCATGTTGCAGGAAACCTTTGGCGGGGTGCTCATTGGCCAGCCAGGGCTGGGTTTTGCAGAAATCAAGGCAGATGAAGCGCTGACGGCTGCGGCAGCGGCGGTAGGGGCAGGGTTTGTCGGCCTGATTTCGCTGTTTAATATTTTTGGCCGGATCGGCTGGGCCACTTCTTCAGACAAACTGGGCCGCAGAAATACTTATTTCATCTTTTTTGTGCTCGGTATCATGATGTATGTGTGTGGCACTTACGCCGCCAACCATCATCAGCTTGCGCTGTTCCTGCTGGTGTTTTGCGTCATTGCATCCATGTATGGCGGTGGCTTTGCAACGATTCCGGCCTATCTGGCAGACCTGTTCGGCACGCAGTTTGTAGGCGCCATTCATGGACGGCTGCTTACCGCCTGGTCAACAGCCGGGATTCTGGGCCCGGTCATTGTCAATTACCTGCATGATGTCAGGTTAGAAGCCAATGTCCCCTATGCAGACATTTATGCGCCCATCTTTATGACCCTGGCGGGCTTGCTGGGGGTGGGCTTTGTGGCGAACTTGCTGGTGCGTCCAGTCGCTGACAAATATTTTATGTCTGACAGTGAGCTGGCCGCAGAACAAAACAGCGGCAAGCCGACCAGCACGGCGGCAGCGAACAGCCGCTTGAATGATGCTAAAACGCCTGCTATCCTGGTTAAACTGGCTTGGCTGGCGGTCCTCATCCCCATCAGTTATGGCATCTGGATGACCGTTCAAAAAGCCTGGTCACTGTTCGCATAATCCGCAAGCTTGCCGTTTGGGTTAAAATAGCGTTTTAATGTTTTAACCCGCGGAATCCCAAGTGAATAAAATTGCCCCAAATCTGGACGGTACTGGTAAAAAAATCGGTATCGTTCTCTCTCGTTTTAATGACAATATCGGTGCCGGTTTATTGCAAGCCTGCGAGCAAGAGCTGCTTAAATTAGGCGTGAACGCTGAAGACATCACTCTGGCTACCGTGCCCGGTGCGCTTGAAACACCTTTGATTTTGCAACACATGGCATTGTCAGAAGCTTTTGATGCTTTAATCGCGCTGGGCGCGATTATCCGTGGCGAGACTTATCATTTTGAAGTTGTTTCCAATGAATCCGCACGGGGTATCTCTGAAGTGCAGCGTGATACCGGTGTGCCGGTGGCAAACGCGATCCTGACGACAGAAAATGACGAGCAGGCAGAAGCACGGGTCGCAGTCAAAGGGGCTGAAGCTGCGCAAGTCGCCATTGAAATGGCGAATCTGGTGAATGCACTATGAGTCAAGATAAAGCCGTGGGCGCTGGGCCGGGCAAAAGCAAAGGCAGCAAAAACCGCCGAAAATCCCGCGAACTGGCATTAAAAGCGCTGTACAGCAACCGGATGAATGCAGGCGATGTGAAGCAATTACGCCTGGATAGCCTGGATGACCCTGACTATTTCAAGGCCGACGAAGCTTACTTTAAACTGCTGCTGACCGGTGTGTTGGACCATACCGCCGATATT
>CAKZJM010000189.1 GCA_936943315.1 uncultured Methylophilus sp.
GAGAGGCAATCGGCATGGTATTGAGCAACGGTTTGTCAGAAATCACCGTATCGGTACCACTCCAATACTCAGAGAACGTAGCCTCAGGCAAAGTGACATTGCTAATGACCTTGGGCGTGATCGCCAGCACAATTTCTGTTTTTTGTTTTTCATCATTGTGACGGGAAAAGAGCCTGCCCAGAATCGGAATCTCGCCTAATCCAGGCAGCTTGTCAGCATTCTTGCGCTCCGAATCCTGAATCAAGCCGGCCAATATTTGTGTCTCGCCGTGCTTGAGGCGCAACATGGTGGTGGCATTGCGTGTACCGATGTTATAGACCTTGGAGTTGTTGCTCAAGGTAATGGCTTCACCCAACGAACTCACTTCGAGGTTCACTTTGATACTGACAAAATCGTCGAGCATGACCCGGGGTTCCACCTCTAACTTCAAACCGACATCGACATAGGACACGCTCTCGGAAGTGCCCACATTCGCAGTCGTATTGGTCGTAATGACCGGCACTTTGTTCCCCACCAGCACTTTGGCTTTTTCATTGTTCTTGACGCGGATACGTGGATTTGAAAGCAGGTTCAAATCTGTGTCTGTGGTTTTAAATTGAACGCTGGGGTTGGGGCTGACCCCAATATCGCTGGATTTGATTCTTTTCAGTGCTTCCAAGGTCAATTGACTATCCAGTACCGTCAGCGAACCTGGGTAAATAATGCCCAGATTCTGTAGCTTGGTGCGTGAGATTTCCATCACCTCAATTTCAAGCATCACTTCCGGGTCGGCAATATCCTGTGCCTTGATCATTTTCTCTGCCAGTGCCAATACTTCAGGCCGGTCCCTGAGCACCAGCATGTTCAAGCGCTCATCGACATACACATCACGGATTTTCAGGATAGTACGCAGCATATCCGCACACTGCTTGGCGCTGGTATTGGCAAAGTAGAAATTGCGGATCAGCAGATCCTGGTAATCCTTGTTTTTTTGCTGGGTGGCCGGGTACACCAGGGCACTGGTGGGTGACAACACCTTTTTCTGCAAACCGTTACTGGCCAGCACCATATCAATGGCATCTTCAATCGGCATTTTCTTCACAAATACCGAGGCCTTGGTTTCGGGTTTGATATCCTTATCCAATACAAAGTTGACGCCGGTCGCGCGTGATAGCGCCTCAAACACTACCTTGATATTAGCATCGCGCAACTCCAGTGTGACCGGTTTATTCAAACTGGTTTGCAGTTGCGGCAAGGCCGCCCTGGCACGTGGCTCCATGGCAATCAGCTGTTTTTCCAGCGCCTGGGCTTCAGGATTGGTGGGTTGCTCAAGCAAGATATCGCGCACTTCTTTTAATGCCTGCTTGGGTTTATCCATATGCTGTTTGACCTGGTCCAGCTGCTTGCGCAAGACAATTTCCCGCTCGCTGGAACGTTCATAATCCAATGCCTTGATGTAGTGCGGATCCAGCGTCAAAATGCGCGCATACACCTGCTTGGCAGTTGCGATATCCCCTTTGGCATCTGCAGCTTCAGCCTCAGCCGACAAGGCATTAATCGCTTGCTCACGCTCACGGAACCAGCGGTTACGCAAAATCACGTCTGCCGGATGCTCTGCCACCTGTTGCGCCAGTTCGTGCACTTTGCCTTCGGGCGTGGTGGCATTCAGCTTGGGCGGAAACAATCCACAGGACGGCAATAGCAAGGCCGACAACCCCAATACGATCACTGGCAGCAGGTGCGGCATGTTTCTTCCCGGCATAACAGTCCGCATGATTGAACTCAAGTTAGAAGCATTCATTGGTTAAGCATTTCTTCTGGATAATTATTTTCAGCGTCGGCATTGCCCCTGCGCTCGGTGGCTACCACTGCTTTTGTTTTACTCAACACCACTGCTTTATTCAGTGGCAAATAAGTGAAATACACGGCTTGCGCATCTTCGCGGTCCAGCCGCCACTGCGTGCTGACCTGGCTCCCCAGTGTGGGCAGCAATACCTTTTTCTGCTGGATCAGAATCACGGTATCGCCACCGGGCACGTCATGCATGCTACCGACATAGCTAAAGGGCAACGGGGGCGCCTGAGGGGGCGGCGGTGGCTGGGGTTTGGGAGGCGGCGGCAACCATTCATGCGCTGCAAATAGCACATGGCTGATTTTCTTATTAGGTAACTCGCGCGTGAAATAAGTCGG
>CAKZJM010000190.1 GCA_936943315.1 uncultured Methylophilus sp.
CTGTTAAGCCGCGCGCAGGTGTTTGTCTTAAACGCATTGACTGAAGCAGAGCTGGCAGAACTCCTCGAAAGGGCGCGGCTCAAGGTCGCGCCGCAAGTCACGCTCACCGACGAAGTGCAAGAACAGGTGCTGGCCTACGCTGACGGCGATGCCAGACGCTTGCTCAACTTTGCCGAAGGCTTGTTGAATGGCGCCCTGGCTGGCAATATCAGCAGTATAGACGAAACCTTTTTGCAGTCCACCATGGCCAGCAAGCTGCGCCGCTTTGATAAAGGCGGCGAAGCGTTTTATGATCAGATCTCAGCCTTGCATAAATCAGTACGCGGCTCTAACCCCGATGCGGCGTTGTATTGGTTTATGCGCATGCTGGATGGCGGGGCAGATCCGCTATACCTTGCACGCAGGATTATTCGCATGGCTTGGGAAGACATTGGCCTGGCAGATCCGCGCGCCATGCAAATCGCCAATGATGCCGCAGTGACATTCGAGCGCCTGGGCAGCCCAGAAGGCGAGCTGGCACTTGCGCAAGCCGTGATTTACCTGGCTGTGGCCGCCAAGAGCAATGCCGGGTATATGGCCTATAACCATGCTAAGGCATTTGTGGCGCAAGATAAATCACGCAACGTGCCCTTGCATTTAAGAAACGCCCCGACCAAACTTATGAAGGCACTCGACTACGGCAAAGAATACCGTTACGCACATAATGAGCCAGGGGCTTATGCCGCAGGCGAAAATTATTTCCCTGACGATTTGCCGCCACAACAGTTTTACCAACCCACACCGCGCGGTTTGGAAGGTAAAATAGGCGAAAAATTACAGCACCTGAAAGAACTGGATAAAAAGGCGAAAAAATAATCATCCGCCGTTGAACGCCAATAAACGCAGATATGATCCATTCTAAAAAAGAATTTTTATCGGCGTTTATCAGCGTGTATCGGCGGTAAATATTAGAAAGACAATATGTTAGACATACAACAACTTAGAAATGATTTGGATCACGTGGTCGCTCGTTTGGCGGCGCGTAAGTTTGCCTTCCCGGCGGAAGAATTTAAAGCGCTGGAAGCTCAGCGTAAAACCATCCAGACCAATACCGAAAATTTGCAGGCCAAACGTAATACAGCTTCCAAACAAATCGGTATCGCAAAATCCAAAGGCGAGGATGCCAGTGCGATTTTGGCGGAAGTGGCGGGCCTGGGTGATGAGTTAAAAGCGGCTGAAGCGCAGCTGAATGACGTTCAGGCCAAAATACAGGCGCTGATGCTGAATGTGCCTAATTTGCCACATGAAAGTGTGCCTGTCGGCCAAGATGAAACACAAAATGTGGAAGCGCGCCGTTGGGGCACACCACGCCAGTTTGATTTTGCAGTGAAAGACCACGCTGACGTTGGTGCGCCGCTGGGCTTGGATTTTGACACTGGCGCCAAGTTATCCGGTGCGCGTTTTACCTTGATGAAAGGCCAGATCGCCAAGCTGCACCGTGCGATTGCGCAATTTATGCTGGATACGCAAACGGAAAAGCATGGTTACACCGAGTGCTATACGCCGTATATGGTCAACCGCGAGACTCTGGTAGGCACTGGCCAGTTGCCCAAGTTTGAAGAAGATTTGTTTTCTACGCCGCATAATGACAGCAAACTTTACCTGATCCCAACTTCTGAGGTCACCTTGACCAATACTGTGCGTGACGAAATTGTGGCGTCAGATACTTTGCCGATCAAGCTCACTGCGCATACGCCATGCTTCCGTTCAGAAGCGGGCTCTTACGGTAAAGATACCAAGGGCATCATACGCCAGCACCAGTTTGATAAAGTCGAAATGGTGCAGATCGTGCATCCTGAAACCAGTTACCAGGCGCTCGAAGAAATGGTCGGCCATGCCGAAGCGATTTTGCAGGCGCTGGAACTCCCTTATCGCGTGGTCTCGCTGTGTACGGGGGATATGGGCTTTGGTGCCGCTAAAACCTATGACCTCGAAGTCTGGTTGCCAGCACAAAATACCTACCGCGAGATTTCTTCGGTCTCTAACTGCGAAGCCTTCCAGGCGCGCCGTTTGCAAGCGCGTTTCCGAAATGCCGCAGGCAAGACTGAGTTGCTGCATACCTTAAATGGCTCCGGCCTGGCGGTGGGCCGTACGCTGGTGGCTGTACTTGAGAATAACCAGAATGCCGATGGGAGCGTGACAATTCCTAAAGCGCTGCAATCTTATATGGGCGGCAAGACCCTGCTTGGTTAATAGATTCAATCGCTGTTTTTAAAATGCCTTGGTTGATAGCCAAGGCATTTTTACTTCTAACTAGTATGTGTGACATGGCATCAATTGTTGCGATCAATGACTCAGAAAATTGTACTTATTATCAGAAACCGCATGTCACAAAAATTTCATGCAACTTTACCTAACTCCTAAGTACATACGTGTATGTCATTCACAGAAAAGTGACATTGGTATGACAAATTTATGAAATTTGTTAAACAGGAGCTGAGATCATGAAAAAATCACCACGTTTTATCCCTTTAGTACTGTTCATTTTTTCCGCCAGCGTGCAATCCACCCCGTTTGACGCAGGCAATGGTAAACAAGGTTTTAAGTTGACTTGCAGTGAATTCAACAGCAGTTTAGAGGAGTGCAAAACCAAAGCCAAAGACCTATGCGCCAGTGATTTCAAGTTGGTGGAACATCATGTGCTAGATCACCCGGATTCGGGGGATGGTTTTTATATGCCAACAGAACACCATTTGGTGGTTGAGTGTAACAAAACTTAAGGGTCTGAATTTTTTAAGATGCCCTAGCCAACAACCAGGGCATTTTCATTTCTGCAATCTTATAAGGGTCCACGCCAGGGTCGTAAGCCGGGAAGTATTTCTGCATGATCTGGTAATAGCTTCTAACCAGCTCAGTGTAAATCACAGGCGCGCCACAGCTACAGTAACCATGTTTGGCATTAACGTAATAGGCGGGGTCGTTGAGCAACTGGTAACCACGTTTCACATCGGCCCAGCTGTCGGGATTCAGGCCGAGACGTTGCGCGATAATCCGTGCATCTTCGAGATGGCCGACGCCGTTGTTATAGGCCGCCAGCGTCATAAACGTCCGGTCAGGCTCGGGGATGCGCGTGGGGATGCGGTCTTTCATCCATAACAAGAACTTGGCGCCAGCCATGACGCTTTGTTTAGGATCCAGCCGGTCAGAGACGTTCATCATGTTGGCGGTCTGCTCTGTCAGCATCATGAGTCCGCGCACATTGGTCGGTGAAGTGCTGTAGTTATCCCAGTGCGATTCCTGGTAACTGAGCGCCGCCAGTAATCGCCAGTCGATGTCGGTGATTTCCTGCGCGTTTTTGAATAGCCGGATATATTTGGGTAACAGCGTTTGCGATTTGCTCAAAAAAGCGGTGACATCCACTTGTTTCAAGCGCTTGGTATGGCCGTGGTAGCGGTCCATCAGATTACGCAAGGTGCCATCTTTTTCAATCTGCTTGAAAAACACTTCCACTTGTTTAAGCCGCTCTTCGCCATGCAGCTTGTTCAGGGCCCAGGCGATTTTATCTGTCTGGCCCAGCATCATGCCTGCATCCAGTTGCGGATAGTTGTATTGCATCATGGAAATCAGGTGATTATCCGCCACGGTAAAATCAATCTCGTTACGTGCCACAGCTTCAATCAGCTGCTCAGAGCTGAGCTTGTCGGTTTCGCGCCAGGTCAAGGCGGGCAGCTTGGACTGCAATTCACGCATACGTTCCACAAAGCTCGTGCTTCTGGGCAGCACGATGCGTTTCTGCAAGAGCGCTTCTGCAGTATTGGGCTCGCTATTCTTATCGCGGTTAAATACCACCATAGACTGCACCTGGTTGAAGGCCGGGCCAAACAATACCTGGCGTTTACGTGCAGGCGTGATGCTAATATCTGCCGCCGCAATATCCGCATCGCCCTTGAGCAGGGTGGGGAATACCTTGGAAAAGCTGTCTACCACGATAAACTCGAGTTTATACGGCGGCCCTAAAAACTCTACAAACCGTTTCGCCAGATCATACTCCAGCCCGGCATAGTTATTCTGGCTGTCAATAAAATAAGTGTCTGGGCTGTTGATGGTGACAAAGCGGATGGTGTAAGGGTCTGGCTTGGGCTTAGACCGTGCCAGATGTTTAGAGGCGTTATTATCGCTGCAGGAAAGTAGCCCCGCACATAAGACGGCCAACAGCAGGGTGGGCCATATGCGTGCAGGCTTGCTTGAAGAAAACAACATAAGCGCGGTGATTAAACGCGAGTCTCTATGTGGCCTTGGTCTGCAATCAGGATAGTGCCTGCGAGCTTGGCAAAAATGCCATGTTCGACCACACCGGGCACGTTATTGAGTAAGGCATTCAAGGCATGCGCATCGAGGCTGGCCTCAAAACGCATATCCAGTACCAGGCTGCCATGGCTAGTGATAGACAAACCATCTTTAGCCGCATTGGGGCGCAAATCACCCACGCCACCAAGGGCTTCGATGCTGCGTTTAGCCGCCTGCCAGGCAAATGGCATCACTTCAATTGGAATCGGGTAATTCGTGCCTATGCGATCCACCAGTTTGCTTTTGTCCGCCACCACAATAAATTGTTTGGCCGCTTTAGCCAGCAGTTTTTCCATGACTAAATCGTAGCCCCGGCCTTTGAGCAGCGTGTTGTCAGGCGTGATTTCGTCGGCACCATCCACATACAGGTCAATCTGGCTCAGCTGAGATAAGCTCAATACGGTGAGCCCGGCTGATTGCGCCTTGATCATGCTGATGTTTGAACTGGCCACCGTGGTCACGCGTAATTGTTCAGTCTTTTGGCGTTCGGCCAGAGCCTCAATAAAGTAATTGGCTGTGGACCCCGTGCCCAATCCTACGATCATGTCATGTTGTACGTAGCTGGCAGCTTCCAGCGCGACGGCTTGTTTGTCGTTCATATATTGTTCTCCGTGCTGGTGTGGTGCACTTCTATCTAAAGTTCGCAGGCCAGTGAATCAGTTTGGACAAGTGTCCATGCGGATATGGCAACTTGTATAGAGGCACGCGATCTTTCATTTGTTCGCTCGGGCGTCAGCAGACTGACTGTCAGTGGACGCTTGCAGTTATAATAACAAACTCGGCAGATTCGCCAAGAAATACTCGTCTAACCTGAGCAATAAGATTCTAATTTTTTATGGCAGTTTCATTCCCCGTGATAGGGCATCCACAGCGCTTTTCTTTTCATAGTCAGGGTCTCGACAGTCAAGCGTTGGCAGAACTGGCCTGTGGTTTAAAAGCAACACATACGCCATTGGTGGTGTTGACCGCGAGCGCCTTTGAAGCGCAGCGCTTGATGGACGAAATCCCGTATTTTGGCAAAGACATAGAAGTGCATATGCTGCCAGACTGGGAAACACTGCCATACGATGTCTTTTCACCGCACCCCGACCTGATTTCGGAACGCCTGGCGACACTTTACCAATTGAGTCAGAACCAGAGTAACGTGGTCATTGTGCCTGTGGCTACGGCCTTGCTACGGTTGCCGCCGGTGTCTTACCTGGCCGCACATACCTTTATGCTCAAAAAAGGGCAGAAGCTGGATGTAGAGGCTTTGCGCAACCAGTGTGCGCAAGCCGGTTACCATCACGTAAGCCAGGTCATGGGGCCTGGCGAGTTTAGCGTTCGCGGTGGCCTGGTCGATCTATACCCCATGGGCAGCGCCTTCCCATACCGCATTGACCTGTTCGATGACGAAATCGAAACCATACGCACGTTTGATATTGATACCCAGCGCAGCGTCTACCCGGTGCCGGAAATACGGATGTTGCCTGCGCGTGAGTTTCCTATGGATGAAGCGG
>CAKZJM010000191.1 GCA_936943315.1 uncultured Methylophilus sp.
CGCTGAGATTACCAAAACGGCTTAGCGGATTAAAATAGCCCAGCATAAACGCCACGCTGCCATTATTCTGCCCAAGCGCATTTTTGCTGTTGTTGTTTTCCCACTGGCCGTTTGAACGGTTAAATTGGGCGGCCTCACTGCCCAATGACTGGGCGAATTGCCACCCACGCTGCTGGGCCGAAGCGGATAAACGACTCCAGTCTATGCCCATCTGGAAACTTTTACTGAGTTCAACCTCGACAATGGTGGCTTCAATCAACACCTGCCTGGCCGCCACTTGCATGACCGACTCCAGATAGGCGCGAACTTGCGCCTGCTGACTTTGAGAAGCCCTGATCGTCAAAATACCCGTTTCGGGATTGGTGATCAGCCGTGAAGATCGCCAACGGACATGCGCCTGTTTCATCTTTTCGGCACTCGGCGTCTTGTCATCCGGTGGCACACCACTCTGTGCTAATTCAGGTGGCTTGCTGCCCTGGTCTGGCAAAAAAATGGGCGACGAGGTGTTCTCCATCACTTCATCGCGGGCATGGCCGGCCTTGTCAGTTTCATCCAGAAGCGCCTATATATTCTCGACCACACTCTCCCACAGATGATAGCGCGATTGTGAAGTGACTGCCGTCCTTGAACTGTTACTGGCGCCCGCTTGCATCACATTGGATGAGGCGGCACTGCTATTCCCCGTGCCTGTGGCGGGCCTACCCGCGCTGTTGATTTCACTGGCGACCCCGATATAGCCCGTGGTATCGCGGCTCATATTGACGACATTCAGCTTGTAACTGCGAATGACGGGCATATCAGGTGTGACAAACCATACCCCATTCGACCATTCATAGTACATATCCAGCTGTTTAGCCATGCGCGCCATAATCGAGGGGACAGACTGTTGTATGGCATGCAGGCTAACCTTGCCCCGCAAGGCAGGATGTACATCAATATTCAAACCACTTTCGCGCGCAATTGCCATTAACACTTCTTGCACAGGCGCATCATGTACGACGAGATTAATGAGTAAGGCCGGTGTCGCAGATTTGAGGGGAGGCTTGATGGGAAGCGTTGCTTCAATCTCAGAAGTTTCAACCTCTGGATAATGGGCAGTCGCTGGAATTTCTACAGGGTTTGATGGCGGCAAATGCAGCGCAGAGGCTGGTGGAATATCGACATGAGGCCTGACGCAAGCGGTCAGCCATAGACAAACCAGCAGGATAATTACACAGCGCACCAGACTCCCCCAATGACGTATTGATATTTTTTAACATATATTAAATACTATTAATGTTAAAAGTCAATCATCATATCGATGAGGGGATTCAAAGAAAGTCAGGCTCGATGACGAGCAGAATTAGAACAGTTCGATTTCGCCTGAAATGATATTGTCTTTAATTAAACCTTGCTCAATCAGCGCCTCGTAGTAGCAAATCTGGTTTCTGCCGTGCTCTTTTGCGTAGTAAAGGGCCTCGTCCGCACGCTCAAGCACGGTATTAGGCAAGACGTTCAGCGCCATTTTAGAGCACCCGATACTGATGGTGACCTGTCCAACTTGCGGGAAGCTGTATGCGGCCAATTCTTCTTTAAATCTTTCCAGCAAGCTTACGATATCAAGGGGTTCGGCACATGAGAATACACCAACGAATTCTTCCCCGCCAAAGCGGAACAGCAAGTCGCCATCCCGAAAGGTGTCCTGCATTAAACGGGATAACAGGATCAAAACCTCATCCCCGATCAGGTGACCGTAGTTATCGTTAATGCGTTTGAAAAAATCAATATCAAAGATCACCAAGTAGTGATGCAACGGAAAGCGATATTCAGGCTTGTAGTCATTAAGCAGAATTTTGCTCACGCACTGGTCAAATGTTTTGCGGTTGAGCAGGCCCGTTAACGCATCACGCTCGTTTTCTATGATCAACCTGGCGTAGTGGTGAAACATCTGCAAACATTGCTCAACCAGCGCTATGGCCTGGTCACTCAATGCTTCATGCTGAATAATAAGAATCGCATTTTTATGCGCAATGCTTTGTTTGAGCGGAAAAATATGCAATTTTCCTTTTGGGGTTTTGAGACATTCATGTTGACGATGCTCGCGGTCGAGGTAATTCAGCAACATCTCATACACTTCGGCGGGCCAGGCTTCAAAAGTAGGGTCAGTACTTTCTAGCTGGGTATCCATCACAGAAACCAGCTGGCGTCTGGACAAGACCTGCATCCTGATCGGCTGCGGTTGCCCGGCAATAATACCCAGCCAATGTTGCATCAGCGACAACAAGGCAGGATCCAAAGCAAGACTATCCCTGACTTTAGTCAGGTCTATCAGGCTTTGCATAAATGTTTTCAAATCCAGATGGGTATTCATGTGCGCGATAAATATGTTTTCGCACACTTTAACAAAAATAACGCTTTGACCTAGTCAGGAAAAGAGACTGCTTTAATGACTAATTTTGAAATTTAGGAGTGGAATAAGTAAATGGGGTGGCTAATCGGGCTCGAACCGACGACAACCGGAATCACAATCCGGGGCTCTACCAACTGAGCTATAGCCACCACTGGGAAAGTTTTTGGCCTGCCCGACAGGAATCGAACCTGTAACCCCCAGCTTAGAAGGCTGGTGCTCTATCCAGTTGAGCTACGAGCAGATAGTAGTTACATGCCGATCAGGCAATCCAGAGAAATACTGGTCGGCGTGGAGAGATTCGAACTCCCGACATCCTGCTCCCAAAGCAGGCGCGCTACCAGACTACGCTACACGCCGAAAGCAGAAATATAACCGATTTTACGAATTTGTGTCAATGTCGATGTGATAAAATTATCTTTTTTACGACAAATTTTTTGCTCATGAGCGCCCAAATTATTGATGGCAAACAGATTGCCAGTCAACTGTTAGATGAAATTAAAATCAATATAGACCAACGCCTGCAAAGTGGAAAACGAGCGCCTTGCCTGGCTGTTATTTTGGTGGGCGATGATGCCGCCTCAGCGATTTATGTGCGTAACAAACGCCTCGCTTGTGAAAAAGTCGGCATCGTCTCCATCGCGCACAACTTACCAAGCAGCACCTCACAAGAAGAGCTATTTGCGTTAATCAGACAGCTGAATGCTGACGATGCGACCGATGGCATCCTGGTGCAGTCTCCGTTGCCGCACCATATTGATGAAACAGAAATCCTGGCGCTGATTAACCCAGCCAAGGACGTGGACGGCTTTCATCCTTATAACATTGGCCGGCTGGCAGTACGCCAACCTTTGTTGCGCTCTTGCACTCCTTATGGCGTGATCAAAATGTTACAGGCGAGCGGCATTACGCTCAAAGGTTTAGATGCCGTTGTGGTTGGCGTGTCGAACCATGTGGGACGCCCGATGGGGCTTGAGCTGCTGTTAGCCGGGTGCACGGTGACCAGCTGCCATCGCCATACTAAAGATTTGGCCGCGCATATTGGCCGCGCTGACTTGGTTGTGGCTGCCGCGGGTAAAGCAGGCCTGATTAAAGGTGAATGGATTAAACCAGGTGCGGTTGTGGTGGATATTGGGATCAACCGTTTGCCGGATGGCAAAATTACCGGCGACGTGGATTTTGCGGTTGCCAGCCAGCGTGCCAGCCACATTACGCCTGTTCCTGGCGGTGTTGGGCCGATGACGGTTGCCACACTGATGGAAAATACTTTAAAAGCACTCGAGCTACGCGAACAGGCTTAACTTACCAGCATAGTCAGGGTTGTCACAAAAGGCGAAAGACACTTTGCAACCCTGTAAAAACTGGTGTACACTCGCGCGATTGTTGATTGACGTAATGCAGTACACAACGCCTTCACGGGCAATAACTATTCAGTAGTATCGTTCTTTGGAACCATCATGGCAGATACCGTTAACAAATCCTTCACCCCTTACCAGCCCGCTGCCGGTGAGGAATATATGAATAAGAAACAGCAGGATCACTTCCGTAAAATCCTGAATGACTGGAAATCAGAACTGAGTCACGATATTGACCGCACCGTGCATACTATGCAGGATGAGGTGACTAGCTTTGCCGACCCGAACGACCGAGCCAGCCAGGAATCTGACATGGCGCTGGAGTTGCGGAACCGTGACCGCGAGCGCAAATTGATCAAGAAAATCGATGAAACCTTGCGTAACATTGACAGTGGCGATTACGGCTACTGCGAAGGTTGTGGCATTGAAATTGGCCTCAAACGCCTGGAAGCACGCCCGACGGCCACCTTGTGCATAGACTGCAAAACACTGGATGAAATGCGCGAAAAACAGGTCGCCAAATAATAAGTAGCCATCGAATGGTTGCTACTCAATAAAGGCTGCATGAGATGCAGCCTTTTTTATTGATGAAACTTTCGTTGAACCCCGATTGGCTACCAGTTTTCTTCAACCGCAAACAATCGTCTATGCTCACGAATGGCGTAGCGGTCGGTCATCCCGGCAATATAATCAGCGACTGCGCGTGCTTGATCCTGCTTTGCGGCCAACTGGTATTCATCCGGCAACAAGGTAGGATTATCCATAAAGGCCGTGAACAGCTCTTCGATAATGCGGCGGGCTTTGGCGCTCATGCGATTCACGCGATAGTGCTGATAAAGATGTTTGCGCAAAAACTGTTTGAGCTCAAGATTCTTTTCTGCCAGGGCTTTGCTAAAGCCCACCAGGTAATCAGGCGCTTTGCGCACATCCTCAATACTGGCAGGATTCAAGACTGCAATTGCTTGCTGGCTTTGCTGGCATAAATCAACCACCAGCACATTGATCATGCGGCGTATGGTTTCATGCACTAAGCGTTTTTCTTCGATGTCGCCATACAGTTTTTTGACTTCGGCCATGTTCTCGGCAAACAGCTGAATGCCCGCCAATTGCTGGATCGTAATCAACCCTGAGCGCAGGCCATCATCCACATCATGATTATTGTATGCAATTTCATCGGCAAAATTGGTGACTTGCGCCTCCAGGCTGGGCGATTCGCCACGCAGAAACCGTTCACCGATATCTCCCAACAGCTTCGCATTTTTACGCGAGCAGTGCTTGAGAATGCCTTCGCGCACTTCAAATGTCAGATTCAGGCCGTCAAAACTGGCATAGCGGTTTTCCAGTACATCGACCACGCGCAATGATTGCAAATTATGCTCAAAACCACCGTAATCGCGCATGCAATGGTTAAGCGCATCTTGTCCGGCGTGGCCAAATGGGGTGTGGCCGAGGTCGTGTGCGAGCGCAATCGCTTCGGCCAGATCTTCATGCAACCCCAAAGTGCGGGCAATGCCACGTGTCAGTTGCGCCACCTCAATACTGTGTGTGAGGCGGGTACGGAAGAGGTCACCTTCGTGGTTCACGAATACCTGGGTTTTATATTCCAGCCGACGGAAAGCGGTGGAATGGATAATCCGGTCACGGTCGCGCTGGAACACATTGCGCAGAGGGGACTCTTGCTCGCTGACCTTGCGGCCACGCGTTTGTTCAGGATGTGCGGCAAAGTGGGCTAAGGTCATGTGCGGTTCTCTGTATTATGCCGCCAGTGACAGCGTCTGCTTCAGTTTTTCGGCATCATACTCTGCGGTGATGATGGCCTTGCCAATATCCTGCTGCAAAATGAGGCGGATACGCCCATCCGCCACCTTTTTATCCAGCTGCATCAAGCGCAGGTATTCATCCACACCTAAATCCGGCGCTTCTATGGGTAACTTGGCTGCTTGCATAATGGTTTTAATCCGCGCAATTTGCGCCTCATTGAGCCACCCCATACGTTGCGACAAATCTGCGGCCATGACAGTGCCAGTAGCCACCGCTTCACCATGTAGCCATACGCCATAACCCATGGCATTTTCAATGGCGTGCCCAAAGGTATG
>CAKZJM010000192.1 GCA_936943315.1 uncultured Methylophilus sp.
ATATGTCATGAGTAATTCATTTGCGTTTGGTGGCGCCAGTGGGGTGCTTATTTTGAGAAAGATTTAAATCATGCAAACGGCTTTATATATTCAAACGGATATGGTTCAACAGTCACCGGTTTTTGAGGTGGATATTGGCTACAGTGCTGCCAAGTTTTCAGAAGAAACCTGGAAAAGCCTGCTGAAAGATGACCTCGAAGGCTACCGCCTGCATCTGGCTTTTGATTCGGCCAATGTCGAGGGGTTTAAAACCGGCTACATCGCGGTCAAAAAGAATCAGGTCATTGTGTGCCTGGCCCCGTTTTTTATCACCGATTACCACCTGGATACCACGGTGCAAGGCAAGCTGAAAACCTTGCTGCAAAAGGTGAGGCAAAAAATCCCGTTTCTCATGCGCATCAAGATCCTGTGCGTGGGTTCTCCCGTGACCGATGCCTGCAAGATGACCATGCACCCGGATTATCCTTATGATCCCGGTATCCTGCAGGCCCTGAATGAGCAATTGCAGAAAGTGGCTGCCAAAGCTGGCGCCTCCGTCATTGCCTTTAAAGATGTGCTGGCCAGGGACTTGCAGAAGTATGGCGAAAAATTAAACCAGCTAGGCTATAGCGCGGTGAAAAACATGCCGGTGGCAGTAAACACTATTGACTTTGATACGCTGGAAGATTACTACGCCAGCCTGAGTTATGCCACCCGCAAAGACCTGCGGAGAAAACTCAGAAAAAGTGCGCAGATCGACATCAGGGAGTATCAGGGCGTGCCGCCTAATATTGATGAGATTTATGCCCTGTATTTGCAGACTTACGAAAAAAGCGACTTGAAGTTTGAAAAGCTGACACCGACTTTTTTTGAGTTTGTAGGTGGCTTAATGCCCGAAAATACGAGGTTCGTGCTGTATTACAGTGGCCAGCAACTGATCGCCTTTAATATGCTGCTGCACAACACACACACCTTGATGGACAAATATATCGGCATGCATCAACCACTGGCAGCCGAACATAACATTTACTTTTTGAGCTGGATGCACAACATGGAAATGTGCCTCAGGGATGGCTTTACGCAGTTTCAAAGCGGCCAGGCGTCTTATGAAGTGAAAAAGCGCTTAGGGGCCAGCCTGGAGGACACTTATATTTTGTTTAAACATACCAACCGCTTGCTGAATCAACCGCTCATTTGCCTGGCAAAGCTGCTTTCCTATGACAACTTCGACCAGCATGTCTAAACCGGTGTCGTCATTGAAGCTGGGCGGCTGTTATCTGTTGCTGATTATCTGCGATACGTTCAGCCAGATCCTGTTTAAGTCTGCCTCTGTAGATGTCGGCCAGGCCTCGCTGGAAAGCTGGGCCAGCTTTGGGAGCTTTGTGGCCGCGCTGTTGCATCAGCCTGCCTTAGGCGCAGGGTTACTATTGTTGCTATTGGCTTTTGCTTGCTGGATGCAATTGATTTCACGTACTGATTTGTCCAAAGCACATTTGATCTCGTGTATCGCCTATGCCACGGTGCCTGTGTGCTCGGTGTTTATATTTTCTGACCATATCAGCCCGCAGCAAATGTTGGGCATCAGCTTGATTACGGTAGGCGCGGGCGTTTCAGCTATAGATTAAGCCAGCGGATTTACATGGGTTATGCCACGTCGTGGTTAATGCAAGGCCGCTTCAGCGTCGTACACATAGCGCAATTGTTTAACCAGGCTGTAATTCCGTTTTGCGCCCTCAAGCTGGCGGACCAGCACGGTTCGGATGTCGATAGGGAGCTCCAGTTCCAGTGCTGTTTCATAAGCTGCTACCGCCACACTTTCTCCCGCCTCAGTTTCATTCAACACCGCCAGCGTATCGTTCAGGGTCAGCGCGGTTTTGATCTCCATCCAGCGGCGGTGCAATGTGCCGCCAATCGAAGTCGCTTCCGCGGGAACGCCGCCCAGGGTGCGGACCATGGTCTGTAACGCGTGCACGCTTTCGCCCACTTCTTGTGAGCGACGCATGAAAAAGTCTTTCAAGCGGGCATCCTCCACATTTTCCGCAGCGGTGCGGAAACCCTCTTCACCATCTCTTGACGTCTCAATCAGTTCATTCAATATGGCGACCACATCGTTGTTATCCAGCATTTCCGTTCTCCTAATGACTCATTTCTGATATTAGGCTTATCGTAGCGGCTGATCGTCTGGACAGTCATCAGGGAATGGCTGATCGTGCTGTAAGAATTTTGGGAGATTCAAACAGGCATGTGCACGCGCTTCCGGGTGTTCACTCTACAAACCGTTTGAAAATCACCGAAGCATTGACGCCGCCAAAGCCGAATCCATTTGAGAGGGCATAATCAATCTTTCTAGGCAGCGCTTGCTGGCCGACAATGGTCAGGCCGCTGGCACGTTCATCTACCTGCTCCAGATTGATGGTCGGTGGGCAACATTCGCTGGTGATCGCCTTGATGGCGAAGATGGCCTCTAACCCGCCCGCCGCGCCCAGTAAATGCCCGGTAGATGATTTAGTGGCGCTGATGGCAGGTGAGTCGCCCTGTGTACCAAAAACATGCTTGATCGCTGCTAACTCCCCGGCGTCCCCCACCGGGGTAGACGTTGCGTGGGCATTGATATGGTCTATCGCCGCAGGCGTGACCCCGGCCTGCTTAAGCGCGATCGACATGGCTCTGGCCGCCCCCGCCCCATCTTCGGGGCTGGAGGTGATGTGGTACGCATCCGAGGTGGTGCCGTAGCCCACCAGTTCTGCAATCGGCGTGGCGCCTCTGGCCAGGGCGTGTTCATAAGATTCAATCACTAGAATGCCTGCCCCTTCAGCCATGACAAATCCATCACGCGCCGTGTCAAAAGGCCGGGAAGCCCTATCAGGGGCGTGCGCAAACTGTGTGCTGAGCGCTTTGGCAGCTGCAAAACCACCCAGGCTGACCTGGTCAATGCAAGCCTCAGCCCCGCCGCAAATGACAATGTCTGCTTCGTTGGCCTGAATCAGGCGGGCGGCATCGCCTATGGCCTGCACGCCCGCCGCACAGGCAGTGACAGGCGCACCGAGCGGGCCTCTGAATTGATGTTTGAGCGCTACTTGACCCGCCGCGAGATTGACCAGGAAAGACGGAATGGTAAACGGTGATAAGCGCTCCACGCCTTCGAGCTCGCCTTTGCGCACGGCCTGGGCAATAGCGGGAAAACCACCAATACCAGAGGCAATGATGGTGGCGGTACGTTCCCTTTCGTGTTCAGTCGCTGGCCGCCATGCCGCTTGCTGAATGGCTTCTTCCGCCGCAATCAGTGCAAACTGGATAAAGCGGTCTATGCGCCGCAGCTCTTTGGCAGGCAGGTGATCAGCCACGTCCAGCCCCAATAAAGGCTCTTCGGCTAGCGGTTTTATCCATCCGGCTATGGGGACCGGGCTGCCTTTAGCCAGGGATTGCGGCAGGGTAGAAATGCCTGACTGGCCTGCCAGCAGATGCTGCCAGGCCTGTTCAGTGCCTGTGCCCAGCGGGCTGACTGCCCCCATGCCTGTAATCACGATGCGTTTCATATGAATGACCTTGAATATCTGTGTTAACTATTGCGCTGAGTTGCCAATTGTTTGGGGTGCGTGTTGATGGGTAGGCACAGCAACCCCGTCAGTAGTGCCAGCGAGATATGGATCGCATAGGTGCGATGAAAATCGGCAATATGCAAACCGGTTTTGGCCAATACCAGCACGGTCAATGAGACCCCAATCACCGTGCCCACCTGGCGAACGGCATGATTGATGGCACTGCCTGTGGCATAGTCTTTGGCAGGTAAGCCGAACACCGACGCTGCGGATAAGGAAGGAATCACCAAGCCTACCGATAAGCCACTCAACAATAAGCCGGGCAGCCATTCTGTCAAGTAATCCGGGCTGCTGTCCGGGACACACATAAACCACAGGCCGCTCAGGGCATAGGTGATGCATCCGGTGATGAGCAATGGCCGGTGGCCGATTTTTGAAGCGATTTTGCCGGAAAGGATGGCGGTCGGCACCACGGTTAACGGGCCTGGCATAATCGCCGTGCCCGCCATCGATTGGCTGAAGTGCCAGATATGTTTCATCCAGAAAAAGAAGGAGAAGAACATGATGGCAAATGCAATCGCGAACACAAACCCGGCCACATTGGCAAACAGAAAGGTGCGGTTCCTGAACAGGCTTAACTCGAATAAGGGTTCTGCAATCGTGTTGGCCCACGGAATATAGCTAAGCAGCAGCAATACACCCAGTGCAGCAATGCCTGCCAGCTGTAAAGACGTCCACTGGGGCGAGTTCAGTTCGACAATACTGAAAGAAATGGCGCCGACGCCGGTCATGAGTTGGAATATGCCGACCACATCCAGGCGTAGTTTATCCCTGGGTTGTACCGACTCCTGCAAGGTCTGCATACCTTGCCATACGCAGAGCAGGCCGATGGGGATGTTGATAAAAAAGGCCCATGGCCAGCCGCCGATTTCAATAATGATGGAGCCCATGCCCGGGCCCAAGGCTGCCGCCAGCGCCCCTACTGCGCCCCAGGCCCCCATGACGACCATGCGTTTTTCCCTGGGAAAAGCTTCCAGCACGATGGCAAGTGCCGCTGGGGAGAGCAGGCAAGCGCCGATGGACTGGAATATCCGCGCCACAATCAGCCAGCCGACACTGGGAGACGCACCACAGGCTAGAGACGAGGCAACAAACAGCAATACGCCAAATAGGAATACTTTTTTTCTGCCATATTTGTCAGCGAGGCCACCCGCCGGTATCAGCATGGCCGCATAGACGATGGAATAGGCATTCATGGCCCATGACAAGTCGGCCGCACTTGCGCCAGCAAAGCTGCTCAGGATGTTGTTAAACCCGGCGTAAAGGATAGTGGTATCCAAAGACACCATAAAAATGGCAATGCTGGCGATCGCAAACACGCGCCAGGCGTTTGGCATGGTTTTGTTTGGCTTGATTTTGTTCTGCTTGGTTTGCTCAGGCTGGCTGTAGGTCGCTTCAATCATCGTGATCTCGAATAATAGGCGCCACCACTGAAGGCAGTGGCGCGCAGGATTAATGGCTCAGGAAGTGATTGGCCGTATTAACGAAGCTGTCGTGGTACTGAAAAATCGAGCCGTGGTTGGAGTCAGGGTATAACACTAATTGTGCATTTTTAATCTGCTTGTAGAGTGTGATGGATCCCTGGGTATCCAGCATGGTGTCATTGCTTCCGTTCACAACCAATACGGGTTGTTCTATGGCCTTAAGCGTCTTGTATTCGGGGTCTGGCGTGCTGGTCCAGACAATCAATGCTTTACCATGGGCATCTGCAATCTCTTTACCGCTCTCAGGATCGCGGCCCTGCGTCCGTGCATAGACACGGGACAAAAACGCCCCGGCTGCTTTTTTACCGGCCTCAGATTGCGAGAAGAACAGGTAGTCACGTGGATCAGGCGCATTGGTTCTTGAAAACGCCTCGCCTAATACCTGCATCAAATGGTTGCCGCCGCCCTGGTGTGTGGTTCCGGCCAGAATGACTTTGTGAACGAGCTCAGGATGCTGCGCTGCCAGCTCCTGTGCAATAAAACCACCCATCGAAAACCCCAGCAAATCTACTTTGTGATAACCCAGGGCTTTGATAAACGCATAGGCATCTGTGGTCATTTGCGCAACGTTGTCAGCCACCACGCCATTGGTGGCGCCTACGCCACGGTTATTGAATACCACTACTGGCCTGCTTTTAGCCAGCGCGTTGACTACCGCCGGATCCCAGGCATCCATGGTACCGGTAAAGTGTTGCAGAAAGACTAAGGGGGTTCCGGACCTTGGCCCAAGGGCGCGGTAAGAAAATTTAACGCCGTTAGCCTCAATATATTGCGTGGGGGCCGTTTCAAGCTGATCTGCTGCGGCTGCGATGCCTGGTTCAATCACTGACCAGGTCATGGTCATCCACAATAAAGATTTGATAAAGGTATGCACGAAAAGCTCCTTGATAGAATGAATGATGGTTATTAAATACCGATTGGTAAATAAATAATATTCACCCGCACTTGCCTTGTCAATCTTTTTTTGTAACAATTGGTATATTAATTTTTAGAGATGACTCAATCATGACCACTGACACTAAAAAAATACGCGGGCGCCCCAGGGTGTTTGACATCGATGAGGCCTTGGAAAAAGCGCTGCAGATCTTTTGGAAAAGGGGCTACGAAGGCGCTTCGTTGGCCGAATTGACGGAAGCGTTGGGCGTCAATAAGCCTAGCTTGTATGCCGCGTTTGGCAACAAGGAAGAATTATTTATGAAGGCACTCTCGAAATATGTAGAGGGGCCGGTGTCTTTTGTCAGGCAAGTCATCAATGAGCCGACGGCACGTGCCGTGGCGCAGCGTTTTTTATATCAGGCGGCTGAGTTTCTGACGCAGGCTTCTCATCCTAAAGGATGCATGATTGTGCAAGGCGCCTTATCTGGCGGCGAGAGTGCAGAAATGGTCAAAAGCGTGCTCATACAATACCGTAGCGCGTATGAAAATCTGCTGACTCAACGGTTTGAACAAGCCAAGGCAGAAGGGGATTTACCCAGTGATGCCGACCCGCGGGCGCTGGCAAAGTTTCTGGCGACCTTGCATCAGGGCATGTCAGTGCAGGCGACCAGTGGTGCCGATAAAGACGCATTGATCGCGATTGCAGACCTGGCGCTGAATGCGTGGCCCAAAGGGCAATAAACTGATTAAGTGATTAAAACAAACAACCTGCCGAGGCAGGTTGATTGAGTGGTCTGATAAAAAGCTATTCTTGAATGAGCTATTCTTTAATAAGCTATTCTTGGGTAGGGCTTCTATACCTGGCCAGCCAATGCGCATAAGGGGCAGGTAAGACCCAGGCCGAATTTTCTTTGTGAAGTGCTTTTGCCGCAAAATAAGGCCAATGCGGGTTTTCAAGGTGTGCACGGCCTATCATGGCCAGGTCTAATTGCTCCTGGCGGATGGCATTGTCTGCCAGTGTCGGGGCACCAAAGCCCCAGGCGGATGACACCGGGATGCCTGCTTCGTTACGCACGCGTTGTGCAATCGGGCCGAGGAACGCTGGTCCCCACGGGATATTGGTTTCTGGAATGGTAAAGCCCACGCTTACGCTCAGCATATCCAGTCCGCGCTGT
>CAKZJM010000193.1 GCA_936943315.1 uncultured Methylophilus sp.
CGGTCAATTGCAGCTATCTCAGTGGCATTACCGTCCGGCAACCGCTGCCAATTCCGTTACCCAGCAAGCGGCTGAAAAAGTACAGCTCCAGACACAAGGCAGCCTGAACAATTTCCCGATCCAGGCGTTGATTGACTGGTTGATCCCCACGCAGACAGACCCCTTACCCACGGGGCATTTGCGACTTTCTGCCCAGTGGGACTGGACACTGGACAACCAACTCAACGGCAACTTGCATTTACAGCGCGCTTCAGGAGATTGGCAGGTTTACGATCCGACCAAAAACGCCTGGCAAGGGCTGGGCATACAAAGCTTGCTGACGGATATCAGCGCAAAAAATAACCGCCTCAATATAGAAAGCCGCATTCAATCCAGCGGCGCCTTAGATTTGCAGTTTTCAGCAAATACGCTCGTCACACCAACCTTCAATGGTCTGGTGATTGAAAAAGCGGCACCGGTCACGGCGCAGCTTAAGGCCAATTTGCCGCAACTAGGCTGGCTAAGCAAGCTGATGCCTGATATTCAGCCCTCAGGCCAGCTTTCAGTCACCGCCCAGGCCAATGGCACGCTTGCGCGGCCCCAATTACAAGGTGAACTTCAAGGCAACGCCCTGGCGTTTCAGGTTCCTTCACAAGGCGTGTGGCTGGAGCAAGGGCAGGTACATGCCAGCATGGCTGACGACCAGGTCCGTTTTGACCAGATTCATTTCGCGGGTAAGAGTGGTGAGTTAAATGCCAAGGCGGTATTAAAGTTTCAACCGGAGCGCTGGCAACTGGATGGCTCTATGCAATTAAACAAATTGCAGGCTCTGTCGCGGGTAGACCGCTGGGTAGAGCTTAGCGGCGATACCCAGTTGAGCATGACCAGTCAACAAACCGGCATTAGCGGCAACCTAAAAATACATAAGGGGCTGTTTGAACTGCCCAAAGCCGATAAACCCACCCTGGACGAAGATGTAGTGATTGAATCGCCACAAACCAGCCAGGCAAAAGCGCCCTCCACCTTGCTATTCAAAGACTTTATGCTCGACTTTGGTGACAAGCCGTTGGTATTGCCATTCAAGGAATCAGAACAGTTCATGCTACGCGGGCAAGGCCTGAATGGCGCGCTGAGTGGGAAAATGCAATTAAATGGCATGCTCAATGAGCTGTCCGCCGCCGGTACGCTCGAAATCACCGGCACTTATTTGGCCTATGGCCAATCACTCAACATTGAAACCGGACGCCTCATTTTCAGTGGAAAACTCCCCAATATTGGCCTGGATATCCTGGCGACGCGGCAGGTAGAGTCGACAAAAGTAGGCATCCAGATCAATGGCAGTTTGCAAACGCCGCAACTCAAACTGGTCTCCACCCCCGAAACCAGTAACGAAAACAAAGTCTCGCTGCTGGTACTGGGCCAACCCATGTCCCAGGTGGGCAGCAGTGATCTGGCTTTATTATCCGTGGCGGCCGGGGCATTGCTTTCGCAGGGCGATTCCGTCTCCCTGCAAACCAGAATCGCCCAGGCCGTCGGCCTCGATAGCATAGATGTGCGTGGCACCGGCCCCACCAACTATGCCGTCAGCGTCGGCAAACGCATTAACCGAAACCTGGTCATCGGCTACGAAAAAAGCATTGTCGGCCTGCTAAATGTTGGTAAACTCACCTACCAACTGACCAAACGCATATCCATAGAGACCAGAACGGGTTCTGATAACGCGCTGGATGTGTTTTATGGATTTAGTTTTGATTAATGCAGGATGACCATGAACCATGACGCTCAAAATCCTCGGCTTGCCGTATTGATTGATGCTGACAATACATTCAGTATCATCGAAAAAATGGATGCGCTGTTTGAGGAAATTTCAAAATATGGCTACGCTAGCGTCAGGCGTATTTATGGTGACTGGACAGATCAGCGCCTGAATCGCTGGAAAGAGCATTTGCCGCAACATGCCATCCAGCCGATACAGCAATATGCCAATACGCGTGGAAAAAATGCCACCGATAGTGCCCTCATTATTGACGCCATGGATTTGCTTTACACAGCACCACTTGATGGATTCTGTATTATCTCCAGTGACAGTGACTTTACCAGGCTGGCGATTCGCCTGCGCGAGGCTGGCAAATTAGTCTATGGATTTGGTGAGGCAAAAACACCCAACTCGTTGATCAAGGCTTGCAACAAGTTTATTTACGTCGAAATCCTCACGCAGGAAACCGAAGAGATGGCAGATAAAACTATCTCATCAGACCAGACAGAACTGGAAACCCCTTCGGCGCAACCTGTTACGAGCAAAGTACCCACTCCTGGCGTCAAGAAAACCTCGAAAGAACTTGCCTCCGACACTCGACTGGTAAGCCACGTACGGTCAGCACTGGAAGCGGTCTCTGACGATGACGGCTTTGCCCATATGGGGGAGGTTAAAAAACAGATGGTTAAAAACTTTCCGGCTTTTGACTCACGAAACTATGGCTATGCCAAATTCAGCGAGTTGATCAAGGCCATCGGCTTGTTCGACATGGACACCCAAAAGCAACGTATTAAAGACAAACGAAAAAAATGACTGACATTCTGATTCTTTACTACTCACAAGGCGGCGCCGTCAAAGAAATGGCGCAGCTGATTGCACGCGGCGTTGAAAGTGTGCCAGGCGCGAATGCGCGCTTGCGTACCGTGCCCAAAGTTTCGGCCAACTGCGAAGCGACCGAGCCTGACATTCCTGCCACTGGCGCGCCTTATGCCACATTGCAAGACCTGGAAGACTGCGCCGGGTTGGCGCTGGGCAGCCCTACCCGTTTTGGCAATATGGCTGCACCGGTGAAGTATTTTCTTGATGGCACCTCTGGCCTTTGGCTTAAAGGCGCCTTGATAGGCAAACCTGCGGCGGTGTTTACCTCCAGCGGGTCCATGCATGGTGGCAACGAGATGACGCTGATTTCCATGATGATCCCACTGATGCATCATGGCATGCTGATGCTGGGCCTGCCTTATTCTGAACCACAGCTGGGCACGACCAAAACTTGTGGTACCCCTTATGGCGCCAGCCATATTGGTGGCGCCATGGATGACCAGCCCATTTCAGAAGATGAAAAGAAATTGTGTATGGCGCTGGGGAAACGCCTCGCCGAAACTGCACTCAAATTGAAATAACTGTTTTTCAGGAAGCCTAAGTATGTCTGCTGCCCTTGCCCATGAAGCCCGCCAGTTCCTTTTTTCTACCCGCCATGCCCTTTTATCGACGCACTCGATGAAATACCCGGGCTTTCCGTTTGGCTCGGTTGCCCCTTTTGTGTGTAACCAGCAGTCTGAGCCGGTGATCCTCATCAGCACGATTGCAGAACACACCAAAAATATCCTCGAAAATCCGAGGGTGTCATTACTGGTATTTTCTGGCGGCGATGACCTGCAAGCCAATGCACGGTTGACCCTCATGGGTGAAGCGCTGCCTTGCGACAAGCAGGATGAAGATTTACGCGCGCGCTACTTGCGCTATTTACCGCAGGCGGCTGGCTACTTTGATATGCATGATTTTCACTTCTACCGTATCCAGATTGAACATGTGCGCTACATTGCTGGATTTGGACGCATGGGCTGGTTTGAAGGCAATACATTGAGCGATGGTTTGGCAGAAAGCATGCTGGCTTCACAAGAAGGCGGGATTGTTGCGCACATGAACGATGACCACAAAGACAGCCTGTTACAGTATTGCCAGCATGTACATGGCGTCAGGGCAGACCATGCGGAAATGATAGGCCTGGATGCGGAAGGCTTTGACGTCAAGTATACGCAAGGGGAAGAAACCCAGGGCCAGTTGCGCTTTCAGTTTGACCAGCCGGTATTGAACGCGATGGATGCGCGCAAAGCGCTGGTCGCTTTGTCCCAAGCGTGCAAATCATGAACGCCCGCTTATTAACCCTGAGCCGGCTTGCGGCCAGCGGCAGCTTGATTGCCCTGATTGTGTTATGCCTAAGCTGGGAAATTTTTCTGGCCCCACTCAGGCCAGGCGGCAGCTTGTTGTTTCTTAAAACACTACCTTTATTACTGCCTGTGTTTGGCATTTTGCGTGGCAAGCGCTACACCTACCAATGGTCGGGCATGCTAATCCTGTTTTACTTCACAGAAGGCGCTGTCAGGAGCTGGTCTGAGACCGGCCTGTCACGTGGGCTGGCGATGACCGAGGTCTTGCTCAGCCTGGTATTTTTTGCCAGTGTGATTGTGTATGCCAAATATACCGGCCGCCGTTATCAAGCGGCCTGAGCTCACAACGGTGGTCAGATTTGAGCGCGTGTTTTTTACAATAAATTCTTTCATGCACGGGCGCTGACAAGCCGGGTAAACCTTATATAATATTGCGCATGAGAATTCTGTTATCCAACGACGATGGCTACCTGGCACCAGGGTTAAACATACTGGCCTCGCACCTAAGTAAAATTGCCGATATTACCGTAGTGGCCCCCGAGCGTAACCGCAGCGGCGCCAGCAATTCCCTCACACTAGATCGCCCGTTAAGCGTCAAGCAGGCAGCCAATGGATTTTTTTATGTGAACGGCACGCCGACTGACTGCGTCCACATTGCCCTGACTGGCCTGATGAAGGAAATGCCAGACATGGTCATCAGCGGCATTAATGATGGCGCCAACATGGGGGATGACACCATTTATTCCGGCACTGTCGCTGCCGCTACCGAAGGTTATTTGCTCGGCATACCGTCTTTTGCGGTCTCGATGTCGCAACACCAGCCGAGCCACTTCGAAACCGCCGCACAAGTCATTGTTGACTTGGTTAAGCAGTACAATCACAGTGAGTTCACAGAGCCTACGTTGCTAAATGTCAATGTGCCTGACCTGCCCTTGCATGAGATCAAGGGCCGTCAAATCACCCGCCTGGGCAAACGCCACAAAGCTGAGCCGGTGATCCAGCTGGAAACACCGCGGGGAGAAACGGTTTACTGGGTGGGGGCTGCCGGGCAACCCAATGACGGGGGGGAAGGCACAGACTTCCATGCGGTAGCACAGGGTTATGTGTCGATTTCTCCGATACAGGTAGACCTGACCAAGCATTCGCAGATTGCGTCCATGCAACAATGGCTGCAAGCCAAGAATTAAGTATTATGGCGATCCCTAGAACCTCCAATAAAACCGGTATAGGCATGACCTCTTCGCGCACGCGCGAACGTATGCTCGCGCGCCTGCGCGAACAGGGCATACAAGATGAAGTCGTCATTGCGGCGATGGCAGATATCCCGCGCCATATTTTTGTCGACGAGGCGTTATCTATCCGCGCTTATGAAGATGTGTCATTGCCGATAGGCTATGGCCAAACCATTTCGCAGCCGTATATCGTCGCCAAAATGACGCAAATTCTGCGTAATGGCAAAGGCTTGAACAAGGTGCTTGAGATAGGCACCGGCTGCGGTTACCAAACGGCGGTGTTGTCGCGTGTCAGCTCAGAGGTCTACTCACTGGAGCGTATCCGGCCACTGGTCATGAAAGCCAGAAACCATCTGCGCACCCTTAAATGTACCAATGTTAAGCTGGATCATGCCGACGGCAGCCTGGGCCTCAAGGATTACGGCCCGTTTGACGCCATCATGGTCACGGCTGCGGCCAGCCATGTGCCACAAGAACTGGTAGAACAACTGGCTGTAGGTGGCCGCATGGTAATTCCGGTAGGCACTGCCGAACAAGTATTGCATTTAATTGAACGTACAGCACAAGGTGTACAACAAACAGCACTTGAGCCAGTCAAGTTTGTTCCACTGTTGGGAGGCACAGCATTATCATGAGATTACGCACTTTGCTAACGGGTTGGGGCACCGCCTGTACACTCGCAGCCTGCGCACTCAATTCACCCATGCCACGTGCCCCGGTGTCCAGCAGTCCAGCCACTTCAGAAAACAAACCTGCCCCCCCACAGACCATAGGCACTAACCAATACCTGGTGCAAAGAGGGGATACGCTCTACAGCATAGGCCGTAAATTTGGCATTCCGTTTATGAAGCTGGCTGAGTTTAACCAGCTGCAATCTCCTTACGAAATTCATGTTGGCCAAGTGCTTAATCTTAAGCCAGGCAGCAATGCAACTGCGGCTAATACCAAAGCCAACGATGCCAATAGCTCAGATGATGCAGAGGTGGTGACTTCAGCGATTGCACGCCCGGACATGAATACTTCTGCGGAGCCAGTGGCAGCGACTGCAACTCCAGCCAATAACCCAGCAACTGGCGCCACAGACGCAGCAAAAAATGCCACCCCTGACCTTGAAGCGATTACAGACGCAGACATTCAGTGGCAATGGCCATTGCCGGGCAAAGTCAGCAACGGGTTTGACGCCCAAAACAACAAAGGCCTCAATATCACCGGCACCGCTGGGCAAGCGATCACGGCTGCAGGCGCGGGTAAAGTGATTTATAGCGGCATGGACGTGCGTGGATACGGCAAACTGGTGATTATCAAGCACAATAGCAACTTGCTTTCCGTCTACGCTCATCAAGGCAACTCGCTGGTCAAGGAAGGTGCATTTGTCAGCCAGGGTGAAAAACTGGCTACCTTGCCCGCACCCGCCAATAACAAGCCACCTATCCTGCACTTTGAAATCCGGCAAAAAGGCAAACCGGTGGATCCGGCCAGCTATTTACCGGCCAATCAGGCTGCAGCTGCAAACGGTAACACCTAACACCCGCTGTCGTCTGGCGGGCTCAGCTAAATTAAGTCCAGATGGCAGTTCACGCCAAGGCCTATGCCCATTGCTTAAAGGAGCGCTGTATGGATCCAAATCGTTACAGCAAGAACCGCACTATCCGTCCGGATGGACCCTGGCAGATTGTGAAGGCATTGCTCACCCTGGGGTTAATGATTTGCGCCTTTATAGGCATTGCTGTGCGCGTGTTTGGCAGCGACCATGGCCCCAGCGACTGGCTACAATGGCTGACCGCTTCTCCATTCAATGCCTCACTGGTGGCGGTGTGTCTCGTGGCCGCTTTCATTTTTCACCGCTACATTACCCATATCAGCAACCAGCAACGCCAATCCGCCAGCAACCTGCCGGTGTATGCCATGATGTTGCTCGGTGCCTATTTTATATACCAGCTGATCACCACCGGCCACTGGTAGTCAAAAGCCCTGCCACTTTTGCGACAGGGCCAATGTTCAATCAAGCCGTCTTGGCCATAGGCAAGGGTTGCACACTGCTGCGGTTGACCCCACTCACAATCGCCTTGATGGAAGCGGTTACGATATTGGTATCCATGCCTACGCCGTAACACACCCGGCCCTGACAAACCACCTCCACAAAAGCGCAGGCCGTGGCTTCTCCCGCTGAGGCACTCGCACCTAGCGAACGCTCCTCAAAGCTGCGCACCTGAACCTGTATGCCAATATTGTGCAGGGCATGAATCGCCGCATCCACCGGCCCATTGCCGTGCCCGCTTGCGATTGTTGGCACGCCATCCACCTCTATATGCATGCGTATCGCCTGACCCTGCACGTGTGACTCCAGCTGGTAATCCTGAAAGTAGACAGGTTGCTCGGCTGTCACATAATGCTGGTTAAACAATTGCCATAGCTCAGCATGCCCAACCTCGCTGCCATGCTGGTCGGTGTATTGCTGCACCACGCCAGAAAACTCGACCTGCATGCGTCGTGGCATCACCACACCATAATGGCTTTCCATTAGGTAAGCGACCCCACCTTTGCCCGATTGGCTATTCACCCGAATAATCGAGTCATAGTTCCGGCCCAGGTCTTTAGGATCAATCGGCAGGTAAGGTACACTCCAACGTGTCTGTGAAGACTGGCTGGCAAAGCCTTTTTTAATCGCATCCTGGTGCGATCCTGAGAATGCCGTAAACACCAGGTCACCGGCATAAGGATGACGCGGATGAATCTCAATCTGGGTGCACTCTTCTACCGTACGGCCAATCGCATCAATAT
Organism: uncultured Methylophilus sp.; assembly: GCA_936943315.1. Taxonomy (GTDB): domain Bacteria; phylum Pseudomonadota; class Gammaproteobacteria; order Burkholderiales; family Methylophilaceae; genus Methylophilus. The sequence goes on from CAKZJM010000193.1 coordinate 7,917, forward strand.
CCGAAAAATCGAGGCCAGGATGTACGCCCTGTGTATACATATTGAGTGCCACCGTCACCAGATCGACATTGCCGGTGCGCTCTCCATGACCGAACAGGCAACCTTCTACACGGTCTGCCCCTGCCATGATACCCAGCTCGGTAGCGGCAACGGCTGTACCGCGATCATTGTGGGGATGCAGGCTCAGCACAATACTGTCACGGCGGGCCAGGTGGCGGTGCATCCATTCAATCTGGTCAGCATAGACATTAGGACTGGCCACTTCAACGGTGGCAGGCAGGTTGATAATCATCTTGCGTTCAGGCGTCGCCCCCCACGCCTCTGTCACCGCGTCACACACCTCTTTTGAAAACGCCAGTTCGGTCGCGGTAAATGTCTCAGGGCTATACTGCATGATCACTTCCGTCTCAGGCATCTCAGCCGCCAGCGCCCTGACTAATGTCACCGCATCCACAGCCATCGCTTTGACCTCCGCCTTGCTCATATTGAACACCACCTCTCTAAAGGTGGGAGAAGTCGCATTGTAAATATGCACAATCACTCGCTTCGCGCCGCGGATAGAGTCCATGGTCCGGCGAATCAGGTGCTCACGCGCCTGCGTCAGCACCTCAATAGTCACATCCTCAGGAATCCGCTTTTCCTCAATCAGACTGCGCACAAAATTAAAATCGGTTTGCGAGGCCGAGGGAAAAGCCACTTCAATCTCTTTAAAGCCCATCTGGCACAGCATATTAAACATGCGCAGTTTTTTCTCCGCATCCATAGGCTCAAACAATGACTGGTTACCGTCACGCAGGTCGGTACTCATCCAGATGGGCGGTTTGCTAATCACCGCGTTTGGCCATTGGCGATCTTTAAGATTCACGGCGGGAAAAGC
>CAKZJM010000194.1 GCA_936943315.1 uncultured Methylophilus sp.
TTCGTATTGTGGCGGCTCACTAGAATGCGTAGCTTCAGCCACAGCTGATCGCGCTGTTGTCGCAGGCTTGGCCAACAACTCATCAGACGACCCTCTGTTTTCCTCTTGCGACCATTGCCAATACACCAGCGCCAGTGTCACCACTAACGCAATCCATATCATCGGCTGAGACGAGGGTTTGCGGTCAGGAGGCATGTTGTTGCCCTCCACGGATAAACACCGAAAACGTCAGCGTAGCATCTACCATGGGCTGTACGGTTTCATTCTTGCGCAGTTCGAGCCCGGTCAACGCCATGGCTGGATATTCGCGCAATACATCAATGATAAATTGACGGCAGGTCGCGTAGTCGGCCTGGATGGTAAACCGCATGTCAAACTGCTGGATGTCGTGGCTGGCACCTTTGACCTGATGTGCCTGCCATTGGTAATCGCCGACATTGAGGGGGATCTGTCTTTTTTGTGCCAGCCTGGCGATGTGCATCATCCGCGGAGACAAATCACTAAAGGCTGGTAGTTGTTGCCACAGGGAGGCCAATTGCACTGGCTCAGGCACTACGGTTTGTAGGTTAGAAACCGTTATCTCGGGGGCAAGCGGTTTTGCGGGCTTGACCGCCAATTGTCGAATCTCCTGTTGCAGCGCATCGAATTGTGTTTCTTGTGCATGCTCCTGCTGCACCAATGCCATCCACCCGAGTAACAACCCCACTGAAGCCATCATCGGTATCCAGCCCAGATACCAGGCACAGCGGCGCACCAGCCAGACAATGGCCATCGGGTTAGGCAGGCTCAATTTCATGGTTGCCATCCTCCCTGGATTTCAAAACTGACCGGGCGTTGCGCATGACTTTCATTGACCTGATGTTTTTGCAAATGCACCTGGTTAAGTGCAGGCAAGGCTTGCAAGTGGCTAACATACTGAAGTAAGGCCTGATAATTTTTCGCCTCGCCAGACAACACGAACTGGCCGCGATTGGCATCGGGCAACAACTGCAATAAAGCAATCTCAGCCACCTGTTGCGACTCCAGCGCTTGCAGCAAATCAAACCAGCGGATATTTAGCTGCTGTACAATTTTTTCGGCTGCCTTTTGTTCGGGCTGGCTGAGTTTAACCACAACTTGCTTGACTGAGGCTGGGGAAGAGGTCGATGATGAACTGGCTTCGCTCGCACGCAAGGCAACCAATTGTTGCTGGCGCTGTATCAAAGTTTGCAATTGGGAGGCTTGCTTAGCAAACGTTGTGTACTCCACGGCCACCAGTATCAACAGCGCCATGACGATCACAGCCCCTGGCCAGCGTAATTTGCGCCAGGCAAACGCCGGCTCGGAAAATTCAAGCTGGTAATCTGGATTAGGCCACATGCGCTACCTCCTGCCATAAGGTGGTCACGGCCTTGGCTGTATACACGGTTTGCAACGAAAGATGTGCGGACAATGCCTGTTTGAGACGACTGCCTGTCGCAGCCATCACCCGGCAACCAGGCGCCATCAACCAGTAACAGGGCGTATGTTGTACACCCAGCAAGGTACGTTCGCGCAGCAGCCAAGCGGTTATCACCCCGGTATCAGCCATGTCTGCGGCCAGACTTGCAATGTGTGTGATGTGCCCTTGATGCAATTGTAATAAGCGCAGCATGTTTGACTCTGCCGTGAGCACACTACCCGTGTCAGGCAAGCGGGCCTGGGCCCACAACGCAGACGCATACGGCTGGACCGACCACTGGATGGCTTTGCCCGAGAACAAGGCAGGCAGGTCTACGGATTGCAAGGCAGGCAAGGCTGCCAGCACACAATCCTGCGGTTGGCGGATATCTTGCAAGCGGAAGGGCCAGTCCCGCGCAGCTTCACCATAGGTTTGCATCAGCACAGCGCGCGCATAGGCTAACTGCTCTTCACCAGACCAACTGAAAGTTTGCAACGACTGTGCCATTGCGGGTAACAGCAACAGATGCGCGTGCCTGTCTGCGAGATAGACCTCTACGCGCTGCCAGCGGGTCGCAGGGAGCTGCCCCATAACTGCAGCTAAAGCCGTCGCTAAAGGGAGGACGTCGCTACCGGGCCAGTCTAGTTGCGCCAGCACGCGGCGTGACCGCACGCCAGCTGACCAATGCTCTGCCAGCAACTGGTCAGACAACACCAGAATGCGGGTTAAGCTGCACCACCGGATATCAAACGCCCGCTCAGGCAATAAACGTGACACGGTTAATCTCCTGCAAGCTGGTCATGCCTTCCGCCGCCGCACTGACGGCGGCTTCGCGGATGGTCCGCATGCCATTTCTGGCGGCGGCTTCTTTTAATTGTCGTATGGGTTGCCTGGCGATAATCATCTCGCGTAGCTCATCATTGAGCACCAGCATTTCTGCCACGGCTTTGCGCCCCTTGTAACCAGTGCCACGGCAATGGCCGCAACCCTTGGCATGTTTAAACTGCATGTGTGCGGCCTGCTCCAGTGTCAGTCCCGACGCGCTAATCAAGGCTTCATCAGGCACAAACGGCTCAGCACATTGCGTACACAACGCGCGGACCAAGCGCTGCGCGATAATGCCATTGACCGCTGAGACAAAGTGGTAAGGATCCACCCCCATGTGCATAAAACGGCCAATCACATCCAGCACGCTATTGGCATGAACGGTGGAAAAAACCAGGTGACCCGTAAGGGCTGCCTGCACGGCGATTTGAGCCGTTTCGGCATCGCGGATTTCGCCGACCATGATTTTGTCCGGGTCATGCCGCAAAATGGACCGCAGGCCGCGTGCGAACGTCAGGCCTTTCTTTTCATTGACCGGGATTTGCAGCACGCCAGGCAACTGGTATTCCACCGGGTCTTCAATGGTGATGATTTTGTCAAAACCCGTATTCACTTCTGAAATCGCAGCATAGAGTGACGTGGTTTTACCGCTGCCGGTGGGGCCGGTCACCAGCACCATGCCGTAAGGCTCACTGGCCAGTTTTCTGAATCGGGCAATCACATCGGCATCAAATCCTAGTGCTTTCAAACTCAAGCCTTGCGCCTGCTCGGTGAGTGCCTTGCGGTCAAGCACGCGCAATACGGCATCTTCCCCAAAAGCGCTCGGCATAATGGAGACGCGGAAGTCAATCAAGCGCCCCATGGCATGTACCTTGAAGCGGCCATCCTGCGGGATCCGTCGTTCGGCGATATCCAGTTGCGCCATGACCTTGATGCGTGAAATCGCTTGTTCGGCGCTATCCAGGCCCGGACTATTGGCGATGCTCGCCATCACACCATCAATGCGGTATTTAACTGCCAGGCCACCCGGATGCGTTTCCAAATGGATATCACTGGCACCGGTTTTAAGTGCATCATACAAGGTCGAGTTGATGAGCTTGACGATGGGGTTGGCGTCTTCATGAATGGATTTCAGCGACAGCTGCATGACCACTTCTTCATCGCCCTCTGCGGCCTGCTCGCTAGATAAGCCCACCCCATCCATGGCGCGCATGGTTTCTTCTTCACCTGCCAGGTAAGCACTGATCTCCAGGCGGTGCGCCAACCGCCATTCAAACGGTTGTGCGACATGATGCTGCGCCCACAGTGGCAGATGGCGGTTGAACGGATCAGCAAAAACCAGAATCAGGGTTTGCTGAGCATCATAAAAAGCAAGACACTCTTTTTGCTGTGCCTCGTTATAGCCGACCACCTCAAACGCCACTTGCCATTCGCGCATCTCGCGCATGGTCGCAACCGGATAATGCAACACGTGGGCCAGTTGGCTGACCATGGCCTCATTCTCGACCGGGACCAGATCTTCCAGCACCTCGATAACACGGCGCTGTTGCTGACTCGCCTGCGCTTGCGCCTGTGACAATAGGTCAACCGATAACATAGGGAGAGGCTGGTTCATTGAATTTGCCCTGCCAGCTCAAAAATCGGCATATAGAGTAATAACACCACCACGCCAATGACGAGGCCAATAAACAACATGAGCAAAGGCTCAAACAGGCGGGTAAACCAGTCTATCCAGCGAGCTAGTTCTTCATCATAAAAACCGGCAATGCGGTCCATCATGTGTGCGACATTGCCGCCACGCTCACCCACCAACAGCATGCGCTCACCAATCGGCGTCGTCATGCCCGCAGCGTGAAAGGCTTGCGATAAAGGCTGGCCCTGGCTGATCATGGTTTGTGCCTGTTTCAGGCTGAGTGCCAGGCTGCTGTCCAGCAATCCCTCCAGGGAATCGATGGCGGTCATGATCGGTGTCCCGCCCGCCAGCAGCATCCCCAGTGTGCGGTAAAAACGGGCCAACTGATAAAGCTGCAGTTTTTCGCCTATGGCGGGGATGCGCCAAAGTGACCTGACCATGGACTGGCGCATGCCCGGGTGTTTAAACAACAGGATAAGCATCACGATCATGCCCAGCAGGAGCATCAGCATCAATTCACCATGCTGGGCAATTAAGGTCCCCCACTGCAACATCATTTGCGACATCCAGGGCAGATCAGCCCCTGTGCCTTCATAGACGCTGCTGAATTTGGGTACGACAAATCCCATTAAAAACGCAATCACTAGGCCGCCAACGACGATCAGCAACAAGGGATAGATAGAGGCGCTGACAATTTTCTTTTTGAGTAATGAAACCTGGTTGTCATAAGCAATATAGCGCGACAAGGCATTGCCTAAATCCCCCGTGCGCTCGGCGGCTTTTACCGTGGCAATATACAGCGGAGGGAACACCGTAGACTGGCGCTCAAGCGCCGCTGAAAACGACTTGCCTTGTTGCAGCGACTGCAAAATTCCCTGCAAGACGCCACGGGTATGATCCTGGCGTAAAGAGAGGGCATCAATCGCTTCAACCAAGTTCAAGCCAGAATCCAGCAAGGCTAGCAACTCCTGGCTAAACAGTGCCAAAGGGAACGCTTCGCGCCTGGAGGACTTGGCCGTTTTTTGCGCATGTAATGACACCGGCATCAGGCCTTTTGATTTCAGCTGGGCGTACGCGTCCTGCTCATCATCGGCCTGCAACTCGACCATCGTCAAGGTAGCGCCATTAAGTACTTTTGCCTGATAGTGCATGGCAGCTTACCAGTTGGTAATATCCTGTGCTTCGTCACTGCCACCGACCTGGCCATCCTTACCCAGGCTAAACAAATCGTATTCGCCATGCTGGCCCGGCAGACGGTACTGGTAAGGTTTTCCCCAGGGGTCGTTAGGCACTTCTTTTTTCAGGTAAGGGCCGCTCCAGTGCGTATTGTTATCGGCATTTGTCATGAGTGCCTGCAAACCCTGTTCAGTCGCTGGATAATGTCCGACATCAAGCCGGTACTGATCCAGTGCCTGCTCTAATGCTGCAATTTGTGCCTTGGCCGTTTTGACTTCAGATTTACCAATCTGCTGAAAATATTTAGGCCCGACATAGCCCGCCAGCAGACCAATAATGACCATCACAACCAGCAGTTCCAGTAAGGTAAATCCGTGATTGTTGCGGTCAGGACGACAAGCCATCGTAAATGCTCCATGAAAATTTGATGACAATACTAAGCAGATTAGATTGCAGAAAAGTGGCGGCAATATGACAGACTGTCACAATTGTAATGTTAAATTAATTTAACAAAACTGGCTAGTAATGGGGAAATTTCAGGAGTATTGAAGCGAAATAGCAAAAAATAATAATATTGATTGCTATTTGAAAAATTATTTTAATAAATAGGGGCGGATTAATGGGTGCTGAAATGACTATTCGCCTAAAAAACCTCCACTCTGGTGTGCCCAGAGTTTGGCATAGATACCCTCTTTTGCGAGTAATTCATGATGAGTGCCACTTTCAACCACACGGCCATGATCAAGCACGATCAAGCGGTCCATGGCAGCAATCGTCGATAAACGATGTGCAATCGCGATCACGGTTTTGCCTTCCATCAGTTGCGATAGATGATGCTGAATGGCCAGTTCGACCTCAGAATCTAGCGCACTGGTGGCTTCATCCAGCACCAGAATAGGCGCATTTTTAAGCATGACTCGCGCAATGGCGATACGCTGGCGCTGCCCGCCAGACAGTTTCACACCTCGCTCACCAACATGCGCATCGTAGCCGGTACGCCCTTTGGCATCGCGTAGCGTCAAGATAAACTCATGCGCTTCTGCACGCTTGGCTGCGGTGATCATTTCTTCATCGCTGGCGTCGGGTCTGCCATATAAAATGTTCTCCCGCACTGAGCGATGCAGCAATGAAGTGTCTTGGGTCACCATGCCGATTTGCTGGCGTAACGAATCCTGTTTTACGCTGTCAATCGCTTGTCCATCAATGCGGATATGCCCGGCCTGGATATCATAAAAACGCATCAGCAAATTGACGATCGTAGACTTACCTGCACCTGACCTCCCAACCAGTCCGACACGCTCGCCAGGTTGAATATGCAGATCAAAGTTTTCCAGCAAGGGCGCTTGTTTGTCATAGGCGAAATCCACCTGCTGAAACGCCACCTCTCCTTTGGGGACAGTCAATGCCACGGCGTCTGGCACATCGACCACGCGGTTTTCGATAGACAAGGTATTCATACCGTCTTGTACCGTGCCGATTTGCTCATACAAGGAAGTCAGCTCCCACATCACCCAATGTGAGATCCCATTCAAACGCAAGCTCATCGCCATGACTGCAGCTACTGCACCTGCTGCCACCAGGCTTTGTGACCATAACCACAACACCATACTGCCACTGGCAATAATCAGGCACATATTCAAAAAGTGGTTGATACTCTCGACAAAACTCACCATGCGCATTTGCCCATGCACGGTATCAAGAAATTCCTGCATGGCCGATTTTGCATATCCCGCTTCACGCCCCGCATGTGAAAATAGTTTCACTGTTGAAATATTGGTATAGGCATCGGTGATGCGGCCCGTCATCAACGCGCGGGCATTTGCCTGGTGCTGCGAAACCTTAGCCAAGCGCGGAATGAAATAAACCAGCGCACAAGCATACAGCGATAACCAGCCAAGAAAAGGGATCACCATCCACGGATGAAAGCTACCCACTACCGTGACGATGGTGGTGAAATACAGCAATACATACACCATGATATCGGCCAGGATAAACCAAACCTCGCGCACGGCCAGCGCCGTTTGCATCACCTTGGCCGAGACGCGGCCAGCAAACTCATCCTGGTAAAATCCCATGCTCTGGTTGAGCATGTGTTGATGAAATTGCCAGCGTAAACGCATGGGGAAGTTGCCAGCCAGTGTCTGATGCTTGATCAAGGTTTGCAGTACGATAACCACTGTGCTACCCATCAGTACCGCAGCGACCAGCCACAAGGTACTGTGATGCGTGGTCCACAATTGGCCTGGAGAAATGGCCGTTAACTTATCTACCACCTTGCCCATGAGGGCGAACAGCAGCGCTTCAAACGCGCCTATGCAAGCCGTGAGCAGGGTCATCGCCAGGATGTAACGGCGCATGCCATAAGAGCAGGCCCACATAAAAGGCCAAAAACGGGTGGGCAGATGAGACAGAATCTCCCGGGGAAATGGAGACACTAACGCTTCAAAACGGCTAAACAATCGCATGACAACTACTTGGAATAAATAATACAAACAGCTTCAGCAGCAATGCCTTCGCTGCGTCCGGTGAAGCCAAGTTTTTCAGTGGTCGTGGCCTTTACATTGACCTGATCAATCGCCACCCTGCAGTCCGCAGCGATATTGCTACACATCAGCGCCGTATGCTTACCCAATCTGGGTGCTTCGCAAATCACCGTGGCATCAATATTTCCTACCTGGTAACCCTTCTCGCCAAGCAAGGCGACCACGTGTCGCAATAATGTCCGCGAATCAATACCTTTATATTGCATATCCGTAGGTGGAAAATGTTTACCAATATCTCCCAAGGCCGCTGCGCCTAACAAAGCATCACAAATGGCATGCAGCAAAACGTCAGCGTCAGAGTGTCCATCCAGGCCATGGGTATGCGGAATATTCACGCCACCGATAATACAGTCACGCCCAGTGACCAATGCGTGTACATCAAAACCATGACCAATTCTAAAGAGAGTCATTCTTTGCATCCTGTTCGCTCTGTGCCGCCTGCATTAACGCCGAAACGACGGTTAAATCATGCGGATATGTAATTTTTAGATTCTTCAAATCACCCAATACCAATTTCGGTGCATGGCCCATCCATTCCATGGCTTGAGCTTCATCAGTCGGTTGCCGGTCTAAATGGTGAGCTAAAGCCTGCTGCAACATCTCGGCCCTAAACATTTGCGGCGTTTGTGCCTGCCATAAGGCATCACGTGGAATCGTCGCAGCAACCTGAGCCAAGTCATCTGCCCGCTTTAAAGTGTCCGCCAGCGGCAGCGCCAGCAAACCACCCATCTCTGTCGGGCCAATCGCGTCAATTAAACGTTGCACCATCTTTTCGTCAATGCCAGGGCGGGCAGCATCATGAACAAGTATCCAGTCTTGAGAATCCACTTGCGATGAGATGGCTTGCAACCCTTGATAAACCGTCGCGGCACGGCTATCACCACCACAAAACAATACCTGTGTTTTATGACACCCCTGCAGAAGCGCGTCTGACCAATACGCATCTTCGGGCGCAACGACGATAAAGATACGGCTGACAATCGGCATGGCTTCAAAGATATCGATAGCATGCCGCAGGATTGGTTTCCCATTCAGCGGCAAATATTGCTTGGGAGAAGCACTTTGCATACGCGAGCCATTACCGGCACTGGGAATCAAAACATGATATTGAGTCATCCAGCTATTTTATCATGCCGCGATTCACTTCCTTGACTTGCT
>CAKZJM010000195.1 GCA_936943315.1 uncultured Methylophilus sp.
CTGTGATTTATGGTGGTGCCGATACGCAAACACTGGAATATCATGGGTTGGAGGCGGCGATGACCGTGCCTAATAGTGATATTCGTTTGTTTGGTAAACCTGAATCCTTTGTGCGCCGTCGTATGGGGGTGGCACTGGCCACCGCAGAAAACACTGACCTTGCGCGTGAGCGTGCCAAACAGGCAGCCGCTTTGGTCACACCAAAAGCAGCAGGCTAAGTCATGGCGCTGGAGATTCAAGAACCCAACACGGCCAAACAATCACTATTTGACTGGCTGGGTGGGGCAGAAAAAGGGGCAGAGACCATACGCAACCTGGTCGAGACCTTTTACGACACCATGGATAGCGACCCCAAAGCAGCCGGTTTGCGCGCTATTCACCAGGCAGACTTAACCGAAGCGCGCGAAAAACTGTTCATGTTTCTGATGGGATGGACAGGCGGGCCACAGTTGTATATAGAGCGTTATGGGCACCCGCGTTTACGTGCGAGGCACATGCCGTTCCCCATCGATGAGTCTGCGCGTGACCAATGGATGTATTGCATGATTAAAGCCATGCATACGCTGCAGTTCGATGAGGCGCTGATGAAGCATATCGCCAATCAGCTGTATGGCGTGGCGGACTTTATGCGTAACCGTGAAGGATAACTTTCTAAAAGCGTGTTTTGCCAGATAGAAAAAAAGCCCCGAAGTTTCGGGGCTTTTGATTTTATGATTCAGCGCTTACTGTTTCCACAACGTCTGCTTCTTTGTTTTCGGCTTTTTGTCGTGATTTACCACTACCACGTTTTGCCTGATTGCGCGGTTGTGGTGAGGCTCTAAAACCAAAACCACCTAATAGCGCCGCGACCACTTTACGTTTAGCCGATGCTTGTTTTGCTGGAACTGGCTTGGGTGCTACGGCCGCTGAGGTTGGCTCGTACGGCTGGGAGAACCAGGCATCATCTGCTTTGCCGCCTTTGCTTGGGCGGGGTCGGCTGCCGATAGCGCCTTTTTCCTTTGGAATCTGCTTTTTAATCAGCTTTTCAATTTCATCAAAATACTTGGTTTCATCCTCGTCTATGAGTGAAATCGCGATGCCTTTGGCGCCCGCACGGCCGGTACGGCCAATCCGGTGGACGTAGTCTTCAGGCGCAGTAGAAATTTCGTAATTGATGACCAGTGGCAGGTCGCTAATATCCAGCCCACGAGCTGCAACATCTGTGGCAACAAGGGCGTGAATGGAGCCCGCCTTGAATGCATCCAGTGCCTCAATCCGTTCTTTTTGCGACTTGTCGCCGTGGATAGCGCTACAAGGGATCTGGTCACGTTCTAGTGCCCGTGCCAGTTTGCTGGCCGAGAGTTTGGTTTTTGTGAACACGATCACTTGCTGGTTGGCGTATTGTTTGAGCAGCTGGACCAGGAAACGCTGTTTCTGGTCGCTGTTCACCAAATAGGCTTTTTGCTCCACATTGTCGTTGGTGGCATTGCTGCGCGCCACCTCAATCAGCGTTGGATTATTCAGGAAAGCATCAGCCAGTTTCTTGATCTCATCAGAAAACGTGGCTGAAAACATCAAGTTCTGGCGCTGCTTGGGGAGCAATGCCAGGATGCGTTTCAGGTCCGGCATAAAGCCCATGTCCAGCATACGATCCGCTTCGTCCAGCACCAGAAACTGCACCTGGCTTAAAGACAAGGTCTTTTGCTCGACATGATCGAGCAAGCGGCCTGGTGTGGCCACCAGGATCTCAACACCGGTTTTCAGGTGAGGCGTCTGGGTTTTAATATCTACACCACCATACACCACCAGGCTACGCAACGCCGTATGCTTGGCATAGGTTTTGATGTTGTCGTACACCTGGATCGCCAACTCCCGTGTAGGCGCCAATACCAAGGCGCGAATCGGATGTTTGGCGGGAGAGGTGCTGGTGCTGGCCAGTGGCAGCAGGGTATGCAAAATAGGCAATGAAAACGCTGCCGTTTTGCCGGTACCCGTTTGCGCACCTGCCATCAAGTCCATCCGCTGCAAGGCCAAAGGGATGGCCTGCGCCTGAATGGGCGTGGGTGTCGTGTAACCAGACTCTTCAATCGCTTTTAACAGCGGCTCGGCCAGGCCGAGCGCACGAAAATCTACTGTGGTTTGCTCAGACATAGGCTAGGCTTAAACGAATGAACGAGGACGTTTTACACCAGAATCACCGAACGACTTACCTGCTGGGCGTGGTTTGTTATTACCACGGTTAGCATTTGGGTTGCCAAAGCGCTCCTGGTTGTTGCCAGCCGGACGTGGGCGGCGTTGACCGAATTCGTCAGCCAATGCACGTGCAAACTGAAAGTCTGTATCTTTGTTGTAGCTCTTGCTGTTACCATTCACTTCTTTGTCAGGTCTCGCATCAGCTTGACGAGGTGCGCGCGGTGCGTATGGTTTGTTACCCTGCGCTTCACGGCTGCCGCCTTCACGATGACCTTCACGGGCAACGCGATCACCAAAAGATTTACCTTGACGGTCATCACGGCGGAAGCCGCCTTTGCCCTGTGGTTTGCCTTGGCCTGGGCGTTTGCCGCGACGGCTATCGCCATCATCCGTACGCACGGCACGTTTAGGCTCAAAACCGGCAATCACCTCTGCCTGCAATTTCTGGCCAGTGTACTGTTCAATTTTGCGCAGCAGGTGGCGGTCAGCGTTTGAAGCAAAGGAAATGGCCACGCCAGTGTTGTTTGCACGGCCGGTACGGCCGATACGGTGCACATAATCTTCGGCAAATTTAGGCAGGTCATAATTGATGACGTGTGAAATACCTTGCACATCAATACCACGTGCGGCTACATCGGTAGCCACCAATACTTTGACATCGCCATGACGCAATTTGGTCAGTGTACGGTTACGCGCACCCTGGGTCATATCCCCATGCAGTGCGGCCGTGCGGTGGCCTGCGGCATACAAGTCTTCAGCCAGCAAGTCGGCATGGCGCTTGGTGCTGGTGAAAATAATGGTTTGGTTCACATCTGGGGCAATCAGCAAATGCTCCAGCAGTTTGTTTTTGTGGTTCATGTCGTCCACAAAGTGCAGGCGCTGTTCAATGTTCGCGTGTCTTTCTTTCTGGCCAGCCACTTGAATGGTGAGCGGGTCGCGCAAGAAACGTTTGCCAATGTCCATAATGCCATCCAGCGTTGCAGAGAACAGCAGGGTTTGGCGATCTGCAGGCAGGGCTTCGCAAATGCGCTCAACGTCTGGCATAAAGCCCATGTCCAGCATGCGGTCTGCTTCGTCCAGCACCAGCATTTGCAAACGGCTCAAATCAATACGGCCGCGCTCAAGGTGGTCAATAAAACGGCCTGGGGTCGCGACCAGGATATCTAGCGGTTGCGACAACAGCTTGTTTTGTAAAGGGTAAGGCATGCCGCCGACGATGCTGATGCAACGGGCGCGCAGGAATTTACCGTATTTACGTGCTGCTTCGTTCACTTGAGCTGCCAATTCGCGGGTAGGTGTCAATACCAGAATGCGTGGGCCACGGCTACGCACTGGATGTTGGGTTGCCAGCAAATTCAGGGCTGGCAGGGTAAATGCAGCGGTTTTGCCTGTGCCGGTTTGGGCAGAGGCCATAATGTCACGGCCTTGTAAGGCTTCAGGAATAGATTGCGCCTGGATTGGGGTTGGATTTTCATAGCCTGCATCGGTTAATGCACGCAAAATGGATGGGTCAAGATTTAAATCTGCAAAAGACAAGGAATGTCCCTTTCATCAACAATTAAAAAGGGCGCTAGTAAAGCAAAAGCAGGGCTAGTGTTGTGACCGTTACAAATAAATGTAGGGTGCAATCAACGAAGCCAAAGCAACATTATGGAAATGAATTGCTTTTACCGGCGCTTGGGCATGGCCACTAACCGATAAAAGAAGATGTGTCATTAAGACTTCATCTAAAGATGATAACCTCAAAATTTCGCGAGTTATCGACAGGTCAGGGCAATGAATTCAAAACGTAAGATAGCGGGTCAAGTACCAGCCGCGTTTTAAAGTTGCTCGCAGTATAGCCATTTTATTTTAAAAGTCAAATATTTAGTTGATTTGTGATAAAATCGCGCCCTTTCCAAACATATGGCAGTTCACATGGCACGCAATCTTAGAAATATCGCAATTATCGCCCACGTTGACCACGGTAAAACCACCATGGTCGATAAATTACTCCAGCAATCTGGCACGTTTGCTTCACACCAAGCGGTGACTGAACGTGTGATGGATAGTAATGATCTGGAAAAAGAGCGCGGTATTACTATTTTGGCTAAAAACACGGCCTTAACCAAAAACACTGCGGTGAACTATGAAGGCACTCACATCAATATCGTGGATACCCCCGGGCACGCGGACTTTGGTGGTGAAGTCGAGCGTGTATTGGGTATGGTGGATGGTGTGGTCTTGCTGGTCGATGCTGTGGAAGGCCCGATGCCACAGACCCGCTTCGTAACCAAGAAGGCATTGGCCTTGGGTTTGCGTCCTATTGTGGTGATTAACAAGGTAGACCGTCCAAGCGCACGTCCTGACTGGGTGATCAACCACACATTTGATTTGTTTGCCAACTTGGGCGCGACAGATGAGCAACTGGACTTTCCGGTTGTTTACGCCTCAGCCTTGAATGGCTTCGCCACCCTGGACTTGAAGACCCCTTCAGACAATATGCGCGCGCTGTTTGACACGATTTTAAGCCATGTTGAACCGCCTAAAGGTGACAGCGAAGCGCCACTGCAATTGCAAATTTCGGCTCTGGATTACTCTACTTATACCGGTCGTTTGGGCGTGGGCCGCATCACCAATGGCCGCATCAAGCCAGGCCAGGTCGTGGCAGTGATGCGCGAAGACGAACAAGTGGCCCAAGGCCGTATCAACCAGGTGCTTGGTTTTAAAGGCTTGGAGCGCGTGCCGGTTGAAGAAGCTGAAGCAGGTGACATTGTCATTATTTCAGGGATTGAAGAAATTGGGATTGGCTTCACCATCTGTGATCGTGATAAGCCTGTCGGTTTGCCGCATTTAGGCGTGGACGAGCCCACCTTGACCATGGACTTTATGGTGAACACTTCGCCATTGGCCGGTACAGAAGGTAAATTTATTACCTCACGTCAAATTCGTGACCGCCTGACTAAAGAGTTGTTGGTTAACGTGGCTTTGCGTGTGGAAGATACAGAGGATACCGATGTATTCCGTGTATCAGGCCGTGGTGAGCTGCATTTGACGATTCTGCTGGAAAACATGCGCCGTGAAGGCTTTGAAATCGCCGTGGGTAAACCACGCGTGGTGTTTAGAGAAATCAATGGTGAAAAATGTGAGCCTTATGAAATCCTGACGGTCGACGTTGAAGATGAAAACCAGGGTGCGGTGATGGAGGAGTTGGGTCGTCGTCGTGGCGAAATGACCAATATGGAGTCTGACGGCAACGGACGTACCCGTTTGGAATACCGCATTCCAGCCCGTGGCCTGATTGGCTTTCAAGGTGAGTTTTTAACATTGACACGTGGTACTGGCTTGATGGCGCATATTTTTGATGAATATGCACCGGTAAAAGCAGATATGCCTGGCCGTCGTAATGGCGTATTGATTTCAGCGGAACAAGGCGAAGCTGTGGCTTATGCGCTGTGGAAACTGCAAGACCGCGGTAAAATGTTCTCAAGCCCAGGCGACAGATTGTATGAAGGCATGATTATCGGTATTCATAGCCGTGATAATGACTTGGTCGTGAACCCGATCAAAGGCAAGCAACTCACTAACGTGCGTGCCTCTGGGACTGATGAAGCCGTGCGTCTGATCCCGCCCGTCTCATTGAGCCTGGAGAGTGCGGTAGAGTTTATCGATGACGATGAATTGGTGGAAATCACACCAAAAACCATCCGTTTGCGTAAACGCTATCTGCTGGAGCACGAGCGTAAACGCGCCTCAAAAGACTAACTTTAAAAGCCAGCTTAGCTGGCTTTTTTATTGCCTGTTCAACTCAGGGCTGCCTTGGCGTTTGTAAAATAACTGCGCTACACTTATTGGCAAAGTATTGAATGAAGAGCGATATGGGATTATTAGAACAGTACCGTGTGAATCCGAAGAAGTTTTCGTTAAAGCAGTTCAAGCCGGACGATAAATCCGCCCGCACTGGTGATAAGGAAAAAGATGCGGCCTTATTGGCTGATTTGGCGCATCAGATCAATGTCAGGCAGGATATTTTACATGCTGAAGCCAAGCACAAAGTCGTGCTGCTGCTGCAAGGCATGGATACCAGCGGCAAAGATGGCACTATTAAGCATGTTTTCAGCGCCTGTGACCCGTTGGGGATCCGGCTCGCCAGCTTTAAGGCGCCCAGTGACGAAGAGTTGGCCCATGATTATTTATGGCGAGTGCATGCTCAGGTGCCTGCCAAGGGTGAGCTGGTCATTTTTAACCGCAGCCATTATGAAGATGTGCTGATTGTGAAAGTGCATGACTGGATAGATGATGACGAGTGCAAGCGCCGCTTTCAGCAAATCAATGACTTTGAACGCATGCTGACCGAAACAGGCACCACGCTCATCAAGTGCTTTTTGCATATTTCAAAAGAAGAGCAAAAAGAACGGTTGCAAGAGCGGCTGGATGATCCCACCAAGCACTGGAAGTTTAACCCCAAGGATTTGGACGAGCGCGCACTATGGGACAAATACATGGTTGCCTATGAAGAAGCCTTGCAGCGTACCTCGACCGACTATGCGCCATGGTATGTGATCCCGGCAGACTCCAAAACCAATCGCAATTTGCTGGTTTCCCAGATATTGCTGGAGACGCTGAACCAGTTGCCATTGGCATATCCGGCCAAACCCAAGGCATGGGAAAAGCTGACCATCAAAGATTAATCATGAGGAATTAATGATTTTACGCTGTGAAGATCGCTACAGATTACAGTTTAATGATGCTGGATTGTTTTTTGACTAAACCATGAGCTTACGTTTCAGACTTAACCTGTTAGTCACCATGCTGTCGTTGGCCTTTCTGGTCGCAGCGGGTGTGGTATTGGTACGCGATACCAAAGACAGCATCCGTGAACGTGTGGAGGCCGCCACTCGGGTCACCGTGCAATTGCTGGATACGGTGATTGTGAGCTCTGCCATGAACCCGAGCCTGGGGCCGACACATTATGTGTTGCAGGATTTTTTGCGCTCGCTGGGCTATGTGCGCAGCAGCCGCATTGAGCTTTACGATTACGCCAATAACCCTCTCTATATATCGCCAAGCTCCACCTTCAAGTCTGAGATCAACCCGCCACAATGGTTTACTAAACTGGTGGCGCCCAAGGTAGAAACCGTGACGCGGCGGGTGCGCTACGGCGTGCTGATTATCAGCTCTAGTGCTGAAGGCTCTATCCGCGAGGCATGGTCGGGTTTTCTACAGTTGATGTTTATGGGCATCGGCTTTTTCGTGTTGCTCAATTTGCTGGTTTACGGCTTGCTCAGCCACGCTTTGCGGCCCGTCAGCCACATTCTGCATGCGATTAACCGCATCGAGCAAGGTGACCTGACTACCCGTCTTGAGCGTTTTTCTGTGCCCGAGTTTGACAAGATCGGCCAGAGCCTTAACCAGATGGCTGTGTCGCTGGATGCCGAGCGGCAACTAGAGCAAAACAGGCAACTGACACAGTTGATTCAGCAACATATTGAAGACGAGCGCCGTAGCCTGGCGCGTGAGTTGCATGATGAGCTAGGCCAGTATGTGACCGCGATCAAAACCTTTGCCGTGGCCATTGTCAATAAAACCAGGGAAAGCACGCCAGACATCGCCGCCAACGCACAAACGATTGTGGCGGCAGCCAACCATATCTATGATGGCATGCATAACATCATCCGCCAGTTACGCCCGGCGGCCATGGATAACATGGGTCTGGTGGAAACCTTGCGTGACATGGTGTCCGGTTACCAGACGCAACATCCTGAGCTGAATATCCAGTTGCATCTTTCAGGGCAGTTTCAGCCCATGGGCGAGAATGTCAACATCAATATTTACCGGATTGTGCAAGAAGCCGTCAACAACGCCATCAAACATGCCCATGCGCAATGCATCAATGTGCATATGCTGGTTGATGATGAAGGTTTGCGCCTGATGATTTGCGACGACGGGGTAGGCATGCAGCTTGATCTGGTCGATCAGACGAAGCATTTTGGCTTGCTGGGCATGCGTGAGCGTGTGCAGGCTTTACATGGACAATTCAAGGTGGTTTTACCATTGTTGATAAATTTTCTCTTTTTTTGGCAATATATATATTCCTGGTGGGAAACGTCAAGTGTCAGCAACACCACATGATTTTGAGTTATGTCATCCAAGTCATTGTTATTATTACTCAGCTTGTCAATTGAATTTCTTGATCATACAATAATGTGCCACATTTTTATAGTCACAATGATATTCTAAACTGTGATACATTGTTTGATGTATGTTGTATGTAAGCATCCAAGTTTTCCCCACACCAAAATGTGAAATGGCTATATATAAACCACTCACTACTCCATGATATAATTGCCCATGTGAATTGAGACGGGATATAATCATGTAATTAGATGTACAATCGGTGGACAAACATTGCATAGACATTTAAACTAAACACACCTACGTCCTAAGTGAAGATATTCATTTCTAAAATGAAGATGGACGATGTGCAATAAGTAAACCATGCCTTCCTAGTTCAATTCGGCTCAAATTTTTATTTATTATGGTACAGTTTGGTTTTATGATTCAACAGTTTGATTTAAATGGCCCAAGCCCTAACCTTTAATAC
>CAKZJM010000196.1 GCA_936943315.1 uncultured Methylophilus sp.
GCCGAATGCGGTCTAGATAGCACTGGCATTTGTGCAGCTATTGAGAAATTAATTTCCGAGTAGTAAACTCAACTATTAATCAACAGGCGGGCAACCCCGCTATGGAACCCTGATGAATCAACCCGTTATTCCTACGATGATTGAAGACGTACAAAACACCCCAGACGTGCGCCAACTGGATATTAATAAAGTGGGCATCAAGTCTATCCGTCATCCTGTCATCGTGAAAGACAAAACCGGCGGTGAGCAACATACCGTCGCGGTATTTGATATGTATGTGCACTTGCCGCACAACTTCAAAGGCACGCACATGTCGCGTTTTGTTGAAATCCTCAACATGAACGAGCATGCCATTTCGATTGACTCCTTTGAAACCATCTTGCGACAGATGGTGGAGCGCCTGGAAGCAGAGTCCGGCTACATCGAAATGCGGTTCCCTTACTTTATCAACAAGGCCGCGCCAGTGTCTGGTGTAAAAAGCCTGCTGGACTACGAAGTCACGTTTATTGGTGAAATCAAAAATGGCAAGTTCGAGATCACAGTACAAGTGATGGTGCCTGTGACCAGCCTGTGCCCATGTAGCAAAAAGATTTCAGATTACGGCGCGCACAACCAGCGTTCACATGTCACCGTGACTGCACTCCTCAATGAGTTTATGTGGCTGGAAGACCTGATTACACTGATTGAAGAACAAGCCTCTTGCCAGCTGTATGGCTTGCTCAAGCGCCCTGACGAGAAATATGTGACCGAACGCGCTTATGACAACCCGAAATTTGTGGAAGACATGGTGCGCGACGTTGCTGCGCAATTGAATGCTGAAAAGCGCATCATCAAATACGTTGTGGAATCTGAAAATTTCGAGTCTATCCATAACCACTCAGCTTATGCGTTGATTGAGAAGGATAAAAGAGACAGCGTATAGCACGAGACTCGAAATTTCAGTGTAGGCTAACCTTGTATCACAAGGTTAAGCGAAGCGGCCGAAACTAAAACTTTGAGAGTATTCACAACCATAGTGCATATGCTTTAATTGAGAAAGACAAACGCCTGAGCTAATCAGCAAACCATAAAAAAGCCCGCATCGCGGGCTTTTTTACTTTTCTGCCAGTCAATCCACATCTAATGACTAAACATTCCCTTGCGCGCATAGGGTTGCGACAAATGCAGCCCCCCCATCACAATGATGGCACCTAGCAACGGGAAGAAGGCCGCCAGCGTAAATGTGAGCTGCCCACCCAGGTATTGCAGCGCGTATCCACCCAACAGGCCGCCTAAAGCGCCACCAATGCCATAGGCAACACTGTTATAAATCGCCTGGCCTTTGGCCTGATGACGGCCGTTAAAATATTGCGTGACCACCTCCACTGCGGCGGCATGAAAACTGCCAAAAGTGAATGCATGCATGGTTTGCGCCACGAGCAATAACCATAAATGGTCCGGCACCAAGCCCATCATGGTAAACCGCACAACCCCTATGAACAGGCTGGCAACCAGGATGGTTTTGAGTTTAAATCGGCTCATGATCCACGGCATCTTCATAAAAATACCAATTTCACAAATCACACCCAATCCCCACAGCCAGCCTATCATGCCTTTGCTGTAGCCATGCTCGGCCAGGTAGATAGAGTAAAAGTTATACATCAGGCCATGCGCGGTGACCATCATGGCACAGCCGAACAACAGCGACATGACCGCAGGTTGTTTGAGGATTTGCCACACCGAAAAATCATCATGTGCATGGGGGGGAACCTGTGCTTCAGGTAACTTCCAGGTGAGCCAGAACAAGGCGAGTTGTACCGCCAGGATAAACCACAGCAGGCTACGGATACCAAACCAGTCGGTCAGATAGCCAAGTAACACGGAAGCCACAATAAAGCCCCATGAGCCCCACAAGCGGATTTTGCTGTAATGGCCGTTGGTGGTCGCCAAATGTGCGAGCACAAGCGATTCTGAAAGAGGTAAGGTCGAACTGGTGAACAAGCTCAACGCGGCCATCACCACAAACATGGCCATAAACCCGTGCGCCCAAAAAATGGCAATAAATCCAAGCAAGCCCAGAAAAGCAGTAGTCCGTATCCAGCGCACACGCTGCTTGGTATGGTCTGCCAGCCAACCCCATAGGTTGGGCGCAATAATACGGCTCAGCTGGAACAGCGACATCAGGATACCGATGTCAGACGGGGAAAAAGATTCTGAAGTCAGGTACAGCCCCCAATAGGGGACAAAAGCGCCGACAAAAAAATAATAAATGAAATAAAAACGCGAGAGATTGAAGTGTAAGGCGTGACTCATGCAAGGCTCGCGTAAAGTGAAAGCCGCCCAAGCAGAGACCTGGGCGGAAAGGAATTAGAGTTTAGGCACGCTGGATTGCACGTCTGCATTCTGGCCGCGCTGGCGCAAGGCATGATCCATCAGCACCAATGCCAGCATGGCTTCTACAATCGGTGTCGCACGGATACCGACGCAAGGGTCATGACGGCCCGTCGTTTGCATCATGACCGGCTCACCCGTCTGGTTAATCGAATGGCGTTGCTGGGGGATGCTGGAAGTGGGTTTAAACGCCACATTCACCACAATATCCTGCCCGCTGGAGATGCCGCCTAAAATGCCGCCCGCATGGTTGGTGGCAAAGCCTTCTGGCGTGAGTTCATCGCTGTGTACGCTACCGCGTTGCGCAACAGAATCAAAACCAGCACCGATTTCAATCCCTTTCACCGCATTGATACCCATCATGGCATGTGCGATGTCAGCATCCAGCCGGTCAAAAACTGGCTCGCCCAAGCCAACAGGCACTTTTTCGGCCACCACGGTAATCTGCGCACCAACGGAGTCACGCTCACTGCGGATCTGGTCCATATAGGCTTCTAGTTGCGGCAAGATGTCCACATTCGGCGAAAAGAAGGCATTGCCTTCTTGCAACAGGGCATCCCAGCTCACGAAGGGCACCTTGATCTCGCCAATCTGGCTTAAATAACCGCGGATCTGGATGCCATATTTCTCTTTCAGCCACTTTTTGGCAATGGCACCGGCGGCGACACGCACCGCGGTTTCGCGCGCACTGGAACGGCCACCACCACGGTAATCGCGAATGCCGTATTTCTGGGTATAGGTATAGTCAGCATGACCGGGACGGAAAGTCTCCATGATCTTGCTGTAATCTTGTGAGCGCTGGTCGGTATTGCGAATCAACAAACCGATGGGCGTGCCTGTAGTTTTACCTTCAAACACCCCAGATAAAATTTCAACTTCGTCGGCTTCTGCACGCTGGGTCACATGACGTGAGGTGCCTGGTTTGCGGCGATCCAGATCGATTTGCAAGTCAGCCGCACTCAACTCCAGCCCTGGTGGGCAACCATCGACAATACCGCCAATGCCCGGGCCATGTGACTCACCAAATGAAGTCAAGGTAAACAAGGTGCCGATGGTATTGCCAGACATGCGATTTTCCCAGTGAAAAATTTTGTTTATTTTAGCATAGACTGCGGGCGCACCTGCCTGCGGGTTGATTTCCCGAGCATGAACGCTTATGCTGAACCCGCACTCAGAACTGGTAATTGATCTGGAATCACGATGGCTAAACGCAAACACCGCAAACACAAATTGCTGGGCACCAATAGCCCGGCATTGGCCGAGATGCCAGAAGGCACCCCATTACCAAACGCCTGCATCCACAAAATTTGCTACAACGCACAAGATATCCTGTCACAACAACTGACCATGCATGATATCGAGCACTGGCAACAGCCTGCGGGTCATGTTGCCTGGATTAACGTACATGGGGTGTTGGATATTCCGGTGCTGCAAGCAGTGGCCCGCCGCTTTAAACTGCACCCACTGGTGCTTGAGGATATTTTAAACACCGAACAGCGCCCCAAGCTCGATACCTACACCGATTACCTGTTTCTGGAAACACGCCTGTTTTATTATGATGCCACCAGCATGAGCGTCAGTTCGGAACAGATAAGCATGGCGCTGGGACGTGAGTGGCTGCTTACTTTTCAGGAGAGACCCTCTGGCAGCTTTGAGCCTGTCCGCGAACGCTTACGCCAGGGGCAAGCCTTGATCCGCCAGAGTGGCGCCGATTACTTATGTTATGCACTGCTGGATAGTTTGATGGAGCGTTATTTCCAAGTCTTGGAAGCGATCAATGACGATGCCGAACAACTGGAAAACCACCTGCTGGACCGCCCCAGTCCGGACGATTTACAGAATATTCACCGCCTCAAACACGTCACGATACAACTGCGTCGGGCCGTATGGCCATTGCGTGAAGTGCTCAATAGCCTGATCCGTAACGAACACGGCTTCTTCAGTCCGCAGACGGTGCCTTACCTGCGTGATTTATACGACCATACCGTGCATTTCACCGAGTCGCTGGAGGCCATTCGCGACACTTTAAGTGGCCTCATGGATATCTATATGACCAGCTTGAGTCAACGCGTGAACCTCGAAGTGCGGGCGCTGACGGTGGTTGCCATGCTGTTTATGCCGGCCACATTGATTGCCGGGATTTTTGGCATGAACTTTGAAGTCATGCCCTGGCTAAAAGATCCTCACGGGTTTTGGTGGGCCATATTGATGATGCTCTCGATTGCGCTGGCGATGTTACTGGTATTCTGGCGTCGGCAATGGCTGAGTAGCCGCCGGGAAGCCTCATAATTAGGCAGCAAGAAGCTCTGAGCGAGGCAGTTGCTTGATCACATCCTGCAACTCATAAAACAAGGCCATGTAATCCTGCGCAGCCGCACTTTCACCATCATATTCAAACACGTGCTGGCCCATGCGCGCACTTTCAGCCAACGCAGCGTGCTCGTGAATTTTCGTCATCAACACTTCGCTACCAAACAAACGCCGCATCTCCTGCTCCACTTCAACAGTCATGGCTTTACGTTTATCAGCGCGAGTCAGTAAATAACGGCGCTGTATCTTACGCTTCAACACCGGTTGCAGGGCATTGAGCGCCTTATCCATTTTGACGGCAGAATTGATCGACAAATAATCTGTGGCCACAGGCACCAGCACCAAGTCGCTGGCAAACACGGCGCTCAGTGAAATCACCCCCAGTAAAGAGCAGCAATCCATGACCACTTCCAAGGTGGGTTGCGCTTGGGCAAGTGCGGCCAGGCCGTGAGCCAGCCGATTCAACGTGGCCGGACCCCGCCCAAATTGCGAATCTACCTTCATCAGCTCGGGACTTGCGGCAATGAGGTGCAAGCCATTGCGCAAGGGTTGTATCAGATCGGAAAGCGGAGTGTCATCCTGGTAAAACTTGAATAAGTGCTGCTGGGCTTCAAGACCGGTATGTTTGTAGACCTCGGTCAACCTGGCTTGCGGATCCATATCCAGCAACAAGACTTCGCGCTTTTTACGCTGGCTGGCTGCGGCCAGATTAAGCGATGTCGTGGTGGCACCGACACCGGCCTTCTGATTAAAAATGGCAATTTTCAACATGACTAAATGGGCGCAATCACTGTATTCGCATAAGAATGTTGCAGGCGTTGCATACCATCATAAACGATGTTGCGAGCCTAGACCACCCTTAGGGACTTGGGCACCATGAGTAAACCCATGTATCAATCCGACAGGACAAAAAAAGAAACCCGCAAAAGCGGGTTAAAAGGGGGTTTGGATCAGGAGGAAATCAATGCTAGTCGTTGAAAATCAACTAAACCAGCCATCAAACAAAACATTTTGTGCTTCGTTTAAAGATGAGTTCAGTATAGGGAGGAGTTATTGCAGCAATTTGACCAAGCTGTAACTGAATTGTAAAAGTGAAAATTCAATTGTTATCGAATTGTAACTTTAATAAAAACAACAGCTTGCAAGCACCGTTTAATGCACAACGGTAAAAATAGAAGTGGCCGATAGTCTAGCAGAGTTCTGCCAGTCGCACTATCGGCCATTCGGAGAAGTACTTAAATGAATTGAGAAAATCGCAGTTAACTGAAAAAGTCTCGCGCTTTATCTACCCAACTTTTGTTTTTTGGGCTGTGCTTACCGGCATCTGCCTGCGTGCTACTTTCAAACTCGCGTAACAATTCTTTTTGCTTCTCGGTCAGGCGCACAGGCGTTTCCACCACCACATGCACCATCAGGTCGCCATGCTCACTAGAGCGTAAAGGCTTGATACCTTTGCCACGCAAACGGAACACGCTACCGGTTTGTGTTTCTGCCGGAATCTTCATCTTGGCGGCACCATCCAGGGTGGGTACTTCGATTTCGCCACCCAACGCTGCCGTACTAAAGCTGATCGGCATTTCACAATGCAGGTTCGCGCCTTCGCGTTGGAATATCGGGTGCTCCTTGAGATGCACGACGACATAAAGGTCACCTGTTGGCCCGCCATTGACGCCCGCTTCACCTTCACCGCTCAAGCGGATACGGTCGCCTTCATCCACCCCGGCCGGAATTTTAACGTTCAGGGTTTTGTTCTGTTTGACACGGCCGCCACCATGGCAAGTTGGGCAAGGATCCTTGACCATTTTGCCAGTACCATGGCATTTAGGGCATGTCTGCTGAACCGAGAAGAAACCTTGTTGCATACGCACCTGGCCGTGACCGTTACAGGTGGTACAGGTCACGGGTGATGTCCCTGGGCGGGCACCTGAGCCATGACAGGTTTCACATGTCGTCTGCACAGGAATACGGATTTTTGTTTCAGTCCCTTTGGCCGCCTCTTCGAGCGAAATTTCCAGGTTGTAACGTAAATCGGCACCGCGGTAAACATTGGAGCGTTGATTGCGTCCACCACCGAAAATGTCGCCAAAAATGTCGCCAAAGGCGTCACTGAAGTTGCCGGAATTAAATCCGCCAAAGCCAGCGCCGCCGCCCATGCTTTGGTCAACGCCCGCATGGCCGTATTGGTCATAAGCCGCACGTTTCTGGTCATCACTCAGAATCTCGTACGCTTCTTTAGCCTCTTTAAAATTTTCTTCGGCTTTAGGGTTGTCCGGGTTGCGGTCAGGGTGAAATTTCATCGCCAGTTTTTTAAAGGCTTTTTTAATTTCCTCTTCGCTGGCGTCGCGGTTTACACCCAACACTTCGTAATAATCTTTTTTTGCAGCTGCCATAGTTTTCTCGTTTAATGCGCTTGCGCCATAAAGACAAACACACCCGCAGTCAGCGTAGTGTGTTTGCCGGCATCATTGAAAAAAGGGCGAGCTCACGCTCGCCGCTTTCACGCTTAGTTTTTCTTCACTTCTTCAAACTCGGCATCCACGACATCGCCTTCTACTGTTTTTTCAGTTTCAGGTTGTGCGCTTTCTGTGTTTGCCTGTGCCTGTTGCTCGGCATAGACTTTTTCGCCCAGTTTTTGTGAAGCTTCCATCAAGGCATTGGTTTTGGCTTCAATCACTTCCTTGTCGTCGCCATCTTTGGCCACGGCTTCCAGCTCTTTGATCGCGTCTTCGATCTTGGCTTTTTCATCCGCCTCAATCTTGTCGCCATGCTCAGCCAGCGATTTTTTCACGCTGTGCAGCACGCTGTCAGCCTGGTTGCGCGCATCGACCAATTCACGCAGTTTTTTGTCTTCGTCAGCATATTTAGCAGCATCTTCTTCCATGCGCTGAATTTCTTCTTCAGACAACCCGGAGTTGGCCTTGATGGTGATTTTGTTTTCTTTGCCAGTGGCTTTGTCTTTGGCAGACACATGCAAGATACCGTTGGCATCAATGTCAAACGTCACTTCAATTTGCGGCATACCACGTGGTGACGGTGGAATGTCACTCAGGTTAAACTGACCCAGGCTCTTGTTGCCAGAGGCCATTTCACGCTCACCTTGCAGCACGTGAATGGTCACCGCATTCTGGTTATCTTCAGCTGTGGAGAACACTTGCGATGCCTTGGTCGGGATCGTAGTGTTTTTCTTGATGAGCTTGGTCATCACGCTACCTAAGGTCTCGATACCCAAGGACAATGGGGTCACGTCCAACAGCAGCACGTCTTTCACGTCGCCTTTCAGCACACCACCTTGAATCGCAGCACCCACAGCCACCGCTTCGTCCGGGTTCACGTCTTTACGTGGCTCTTTGCCAAAAATCTCTTTCACTTTCTCTTGCACTTTTGGCATACGGCTTTGACCACCAACCAAAATCACGTCAGAGATGTCTGAAGGAGACACGCCCGCATCTTTCAATGCGGTTTTGCAAGGCGCCATGGTACGCTCAATCAGGTCTTCAACCAGAGATTCCAGTTTGGCACGGGTGATTTTCACCACCAAGTGCTTAGGACCAGTCGCATCTGCCGTGATGTATGGCAGGTTCACTTCAGTCTGTTGTGCGCCGGACAACTCGATCTTGGCTTTTTCCGCCGCTTCTTTCAAACGCTGTTTGGCCAGCAAGTCATTGCGCAGGTCCAGGCCATTTTCTTTCTTGAACTCGTCTGCCAGGAAGTCGATGATGCGGTTATCGAAGTCTTCACCACCGAGGAAAGTGTCACCATTGGTAGACAACACTTCAAACTGGTGTTCGCCGTCAATTTCAGTAATTTCGATAATGGAAATATCGAAAGTACCACCACCCAGGTCATACACCGCGATTTTGCGGTCGCCTTCCTGTTTGTCCATCCCGAACGCCAGCGCCGCAGCGGTTGGCTCGTTAATGATACGTTTCACATCCAAACCAGCGATACGGCCTGCATCTTTGGTGGCCTGACGCTGGCTGTCGTTAAAGTAGGCTGGCACCGTGATCACGGCCTCGGTCACTTCTTCGCCCAGGTAGTCTTCGGCGGTCTTCTTCATCTTGCGCAGCACTTCAG
>CAKZJM010000197.1 GCA_936943315.1 uncultured Methylophilus sp.
CGCAGGACAACTTTGTCGTGCACAAGCAAATTTACGACAAAATTAAATCCCGTGTGGATGCCGGTGTAGGTAAGAAAGTTGACCTTGAGCAGGCCACTGGTCGTTTGGCCCTGGCTGAAGCCAACCTGCTAACAGAAACCACCAATTTGTATGATGTCTCCGCGCGCTTTCAACGTCTGGTTGGCGAGTTGCCACCTGAGACTGTGACCGAGGTCATGCTGACTGGTGATGGGTTGGCTGGTAGCGCCGAGGAAGTGCTGGATTCTGCATACAAACAGAACCCGAATATTTTGGCTGCCATTGAGAATATTGTGGCCGTTGAAAAGTCAGTGACTGGTCGCAAAGCCGCCTTTATGCCTCGCGTGGATTTGCAAGGCCGCAAGATTCTTGATGTGAATGGCGTTAGCAGAAACAGTACTTTGGCTGCTGATACGCTGGAAGTGACTGCAAGCTGGAATATTTTTAATGGATTTACAGATAAATCCAATCTTGATTCAGCCGTTGAAACGCTTAACCGTTCACATGATTTGCGTGATAAAGCCTGTATCGACACGCGTCAGTTAGTGTCAATCGCCTACAACAATATCAGACAGTTAAATGAACAGGTTGCCTACCGCAAGCAGCATCAGGACTCTATTGAAAATGCGCGTCTTGCTTACCGTAAACAATATGACATTGGACAGCGCACTTTGCTTGACTTACTGGATACCGAAAACGAATATTTCCAGTCACGTCGTAACTTCACCAATGCTGAAATGGACTTGAGCACCGCTTACGCCAGAACCTATGCTGGTCAGGGTTTGTTGCTGAGCAAGCTGGGAGTGACGCGTACCGATGTGGGCGAGTATCCTCGCGAAGAGTATATGGATCGTGAAAACGTGTGTAAGGCTGTGGCACCATCACAAATTGTTCCAGACAAAGCTGCTCTACTGGCGAATGCAAAACCTTGGGAAGGTGAAGCATTCAAACCCAAGACTGAAAAGGCGACAATGAAGTTTACGCCTCGCATCTTGTTCCAGGCGAACAGTGCCATTATCTTGCCTGAGTCATATGCTGACCTAGACATCGTCTATGACGTTGTTAAAGAGTGGGGTAATGACAAGATAGAAATTGCTGGGCACACAGACAAACGTAGTACTTCAAAAGAGAAGTATAACCTGCTGCTTTCAGAAAAACGTGCCAAAGCGGTCGCTGATTACTTGGTGAAAAAAGGCTTGGATGCACAGCGCCTTGTTGTCAAAGGTTATGGCTTCTCTCAACCAATTGCTGAAAATGATCCTGTGAATGGTAATGATGCCAACCGTCGTGTTGAGGTTATTCGATTCCAGTCGGTTGCTCAGTAACACGTAACATTCATTCAGTTCTTTCGAGATTAAAAGCGGTGCCAATTGGCACCGCTTTTTTATTTTTAATCAACGCTTTAAATAGTGTCAGGCTAACGGCCAAATATTGTACTTCAGTACAATAGATTTTCATTTTGTATTCCAGTTTAATACCTTACTATCAGAATTGTCTCAATCTTAAGTGAGGATAAACATGGCTACAGTAATCGGAACTGTTAAAAATATTCAAGGTATGGCGATCGTAGTAGATAACAACGGTAATCGTCATATGTTGAAGATTGGTGAAGCGCTTCATGCAGGTGATAAGGTAATCACTGCTTCCGGGGCTACCGTCTCTGTTAAATTGGCAACAGGTGAAGTGGTCAATATCGCTGAAGCACAAACAGTTAAGATTACGGACAATCTTGCACAAGTTGATGTCTCCGATGTAACTGAAAACGCAGTCAACCAGGCTGTATTTGATGCCGTATTAACCGCATTGAACGAAGGCCGTGATATTACTGAAGTGTTGGAAGATCCTGCTGCAGGTGGGGGCGGCAGTGAAGGTAATACGACTTTTGTCAACTTAGACCGTATTTCTGAAAGTGTTACAGGATCAACATATGATGGCGGCAGTGCCCTTGCAGGGTCATCAGTACAAACTGGGTTACAAAACTATTTGTATTTTCCTGAGGATCCTTCAATTGATAGTGTAATTGCAGGTACACCTACTCCTGGCGGTAATACTGTGATCGAAGGTCAAAACCTCGTATATACGGTAACACTTAATACCACGACACAAGCACCTGCTACATATACCTTTTTATTGGCTGGTGGTCCTGGCGTTAATCCAGCTTCTACAGCAGATTATGGCGTTCCCATATTTAGTAACGGCGTAACATTTAACCCTACAACAGGCACAATCACAGTACCTGCTGGTGTGACCAGCTTCACGGTGACTGTACCTACTGTAGATGATACTGAGGTTGAGCAAGATGAAACTCTGTCCCTTACTATTGGTGGGGTAACCGGTACAGGCGTCATTATCGATAATGACTTTGCGACAGTGACTTCTGTTACTGTTGGACCTAATGGTGATTCAGTAGTTGAGGGTGGTACATTAAACTACACGGTGACATTGAGTGATGTTACCAATAAACCAACTGAATTTACTTTAACGCTTGGTGCTAAGGGCGACACAGCCTCTGCAGCGGATTACACTTTACCACTTGTTTTTAGTGACTCAAGAATTACTTACGATGTGAACTCAGGAAAGATCATTGTGCCTGCCGGCATCAAGGATTTCACTGTGTCTGTCAAAACATTTGATGATCAAGAGGTTGAGTTTGATGAGAAGTTGACCTTGACTATCAGCGATGCCGTCAATACTAAGTCCGCTACAGGTACGATTATCGACAACGACGAAGCGACTGTTGTGAAGGTTGACCCAGTCAATCCACAGACAGGTAGTGCAAGTGTTGTTGAAGGAGGCAATCTGGTTTACACCGTGAGTCTGAGTGCTTCTACGACCAGGCCAACAACATTCACGTTCAGTCTGGGTGGCGGTACTGACCCTAATGCAGCTTCTACAGATGACTACCGTGTTCCCCCAACCTTCAGCAACGGAGTGACATTGAGTGCTGATGGTAAGACGATTACAGTACCGGTTGGTGTGACCAGCTTCACAGTGACTGTACCTACCGTAGATGACAGTTTGGTTGAGTTTGATGAGAAGCTGACCCTGGTAGTGGGTGATAAGTCTGGTGTCGGTACGATTATCGACAACGACGGCGGCATCACACTAGTGAATGGTAGCCAACGCGCGGTGTCCGAAGAAGGTTTGCCAGGTGGAATTAAAGACGCCACTGGCAGCACTGATACTACAGACTCAGCGGTTGCGACAGGAGTGTTTAGCCTCAATGGTAGCAATGATGGTGCTGTGTGGACACTGACAGCGCCAACAACCGGTAGCTTGACCTCTGGTGGTGTTGCCATCACTTGGAGCCTGTCTCCAGATGGCAAGACCTTAACCGGTAGTGCTGGTAGCGAGAAGGTGCTGACAGTAACAATCAATGACGATGGTCAGTACAAAGTGACCTTAAGTGGTCAAATAGACCATCCTAACACCACCATTGAAGACACTGTGGTGACTAATGTAGGTGTGAAAGTGGTTGTCAATGGTGTGACACAAACCACCACATTGCCTGTCACGATTGAGGACGATGCTCCAGTTGCTGTTGGTGGATCTGTCACAGTGACGAATACAGATACAGCGAACGTTGCCCCTGTTGCAACCCTTTCCAGCGGCGGCAATTTGCTTGGCTTGGTGGGCTTGTCTGCATTGAACCTGATTGACCTGAGCACACGCTCTGCCTTTGGTGCAACTGACGCCAACAACAACATCAGCAAGGTTGAGTTGAACTACCAATCCTTGCTCTCATTGGGTGCGCGTCAATTTACGATCTCACAAGCCTTGGCTGCTGAGTTGGGTCTTAAAGTTGAAATCAGTAATGATGCTGGTTTGCTGGGATTGATTGGTCCATCTTCCCACCTCGTTATCACCGCCCTGAATGGTGGCCCAATCGACAACCTCGCGATCAACGAATTACTGGCAACGGCACGCCTGTCTGGTGGTGCGATCAGCGCAGAGGTGCTCAACGGTATCAGCATTACAGTGACTGATACACAAGGTGCATCCTCTTCAGCCAACGTCAGCACATTGGTCGACGCGAACGTGTTAAGCAGTGCGACTGTTAATCCTAACCTTAAAGAAGGTGATGCTGGCGCCAACACATTAACGGGTACAAGTGGTGATGACCAATTGTATGGCTATGCAGGTAACGACACGCTGAATGGTGGTGACGGCAATGACATCCTACGTGGTGGCGATGGTAATGACACCCTCAATGGTGGTGCTGGTAACGATATCATCGTTGGCGGCTCGGGTAACGACAACCTGACTGGTGGAACTGGTCGTGACATCTTCCGCTGGGAAGCAGGTGATCAAGGCACTGCGGGTAGCCCTGCGGTAGACACTGTGGCTGACTTTACACTGGGTACAGATGTGATGGACCTCAGAGGTTTGTTGCAAGGTGAAAGCCTGGCTAACCTGTCTAACTACATCCGTGTGACCATTGAAAACGGTAATACAGTATTGCATATCAGCAGCAATGGTGGTTTCAGTGGTGGTTACAATGCCGCAGCTGAAGATCAAACCATCGTTCTGCAGAATGTAAACCTGCAAAGCACGTACGGCACGACAGACAGCGCTCAAATCCTGGCCAACCTGGTCAGCAGCGGCAACCTGGCGATTGACCCTGCCGCTTCCACAGCAAATGGTAGCTTGGGTGCATTTGGCGCAGATGGCGGCCATGTACAGAGCATTGTTGTAGGTGGTGTGACTTATAGCTATAACGCGACTACAAACACTGTAACGGCCAGCGGTACTTCCACCGCAGTGACAGGGTATGGTTACGATGCAGCTAGCCACCAATTGTCTGTCACGACAGCCAAAGGTGAAACGATTACTGTCAATATGGAAACAGGTGCCTACATTTACAACGGTAGCCGTCCATTGACAGCGGGCGAGAGCACGAGTGTTGGTTATACCCTGGTTGATAATGACGGAGATACTTCTTCTGCTAACCTGCAATTTAACGGAACTGGTCAGCCAACGATTACTGAAGTTGATCCAGTCAATCCTCAGACAGGTAGTGACCAGGTTGTTGAGGGCAATAGTTTGGTCTACACCGTAACATTGAGTTCAACCACAGCCGCGCCTGCAACCTATGAGTTTAAACTTGGTGGCGGTACTGCTTTTACAGATGATTATGGCACGCCGACATTCAGTAATAATGTTAAGTTGAGTCTTGATGGTAAGACTATTACAGTGCCAGCGGGTGTAACCAGCTTTACAGTAACAGTGCCGACAAAAGATGACTCAATTATTGAGAAAACGGAGACACTGCCACTGACCATTGGTAATGCAACCGGTATTGGTTCTATTCTGGACAACGACAGTGCAACCCCGACGATCACGATCAACGGAACTGTGAGCACTACTGATGATAGCGTCGTAGAAGGTAATACACTGACCTTCAACGTAAGCCTGAGCAAAGCAGCGGATCATGCGGTCGAATATGACTTCGCAGTAGGTGGCAGTGCTACTTCAGGCAGTGACTACACAGCGCTGACTAACGCCAGCTTCAGCAATGGTGTGACCTACAATTCAACGACAGGCAAGATCAGTGTACCAGCGGGCGTGACCAGCTTTAACGTTACGGTTCCGACCATTGATGACAGCCTGATTGAGAAGACAGAAACAGTGACGTTGACGGTTGGTACTGTGACAGCGACTGGTTCTATTCTGGATAACGACAGCGGTATCAATCTGGTCGCTGGCAGCAAAACTGCCGTGTCTGAAGAAGGCTTGCCAGGTGGCATTCTAGATGCAGTGGGTAGTACCGATACCACGAATGCCGTAGAAGCCACAGGTGCATTCAGCCTGAATGGCAGCAACGCGGGTGCAGTTTGGACTTTGACAGCGCCAACAACCGGTAGCTTAACTTCTGGTGGTGTGGCTGTGACATGGAGTCTGTCTGCCGATGGTAAGACATTGACTGGTTCAGCAGGTAGCAACAAAGTGCTGACTGTTACCATTAATAATGATGGGCAGTACAAAATTACGCTGAATGGTCAGGTTGATCATCCAAATACCAGCGTTGAAGATACCGTTGCGACTAACGTAGGCGTGAAAGTTACCGTAAACGGTGTGACACAGACGACTAGCCTGCCAGTCACAATTGAAGATGATGCACCAGTGGCAACTAGCCAGACAATTACTGCAAACAACTCTGTCAATACCAACCTGATGATCACGCTGGATATCTCCGGCAGTATGGGCACTAAAGATGGTGTCAACGGACAAAGCCGGTTGGCAAGTGAAATTCAGTCAGTGAAAAATCTGCTGAATAGCTATGACGCGATGGGTGACGTTAAGGTGGCACTGGTTGTATTCGCTGGTTTGGGCCAAACAAAACAATTAGGCACGACCTGGCTGACAGTAGAGCAGGCTAAGGCTTACCTAGATAACTTATCTGCTGACGGCAACACTAACTACGATGCAGCATTGAATACAGCAATGAATGCATACAACTCTTCAGGTAAGTTAGATAATGCGCAAACTGTGTCTTACTTCTTTACTGATGGCCAGCCAAACCGTGGGGTAGGTGGTAGTGATTCTCTGACTGGCTCTGAAAACTCCAGCAGTTCTGATGCAGGTATCCAAGCAGCAGAAGAGGCCAAATGGGTTGCATTCCTCAATCAATACCATATCAAATCGTACTCAATCGGTATTGGTTCTGGTGTAAGTTCTAACACCGAGCTGAATCCAATTGCATATGACGGCCAAACCGGCACCAACACAAATGGCATTCGTGTGACCTCATTCAGCCAGCTTGACTCTGTATTGAGCGAAACAGTAAGCAGCCCCGTTTCAGGTAGCTTGTTAACTAATGGTGGCTTTGGTGCTGATGGTGGCTTTGTTAAATCGATCTCTGTCGATGGATCTACCTACACCTTTAATTCAGCCAATGGCAGTATCAGCGTGATGGGTACAAACAATAGTACTTATGACACAAGCAGCCATAAATTGTTGATTACTACCGCTAAAGGTACATTGTTGGTAGACATGGATGACGGGACTTTCACCTTCACCCCTAAAAATACTACAGTGTCAGGTGTCAGTGCTTTTGACTACACATTGAGCGATAGGGATGGTGATACTAGTTCAGCGACGTTGACTGTTAATTTGGTTAAAACTGGTAGTTCCTTGCCAGCGGTTGCCCCTGAAGTATCTACCGGAATAGGTGCTGCTGGTTTGATTACGTTGCCAGGCTTGCTAAATGTTGACCTGCTTAACTTCTCTAGCCGCCAAGCGTTTGCTGCAAGTGATGTGAACAACAATATTACCAATGTCACGATTACTTATAGTGCACTGCTGGCGTTAAGTGCAAACTTCCTGACCTATTCAACCAGTGTTGCGAATGAGTTGGGTCTGAAGGTGACTTATAACCAGGACAATGGTTTGCTTGGTTTGTTTGCAAATGGCAGGATGGAAATCGCTGCTGCAGACGGCGGTACCATGGATAATCTGAAGTTGAATGAGTTCTTATCCACTATCAGAACAGATGGTGTACTAAGCGTGAATGTGCTTGATAGCTTCAGAATCACGGCGACGGATAGTACGAACCTTAGCGACACTGCATCTTCATCAAATCTTATTAATATTGATTTGTTAAGTAATAATCAAGCCAGTGTGATTGGTGGAGATAGTAATAGCAATACGATCAACGGCACCAGTGGTAATGACATCATTTATGGCTATGCCGGGAATGACACCTTGAACGGTGGCGGCGGTAATGACATCCTCCGTGGCGGTGCCGGCAATGATACCCTTAATGGTGGTGATGGCAACGACATCCTGATCGGTGGTAAAGGTAACGATACTCTGACAGGTGGTGCTGGTGTTGACGTATTCAAGTGGGATCGTGGTGATGATGGCGTGGCTGGTAACCCTGCCCGTGACACCATCACTGACTTTAATAAGGCTGCAGTTAACCAAGGTGGCGATATTCTTGATGTGCGTGACTTGTTGCAAGGAGAGAACGCAAGCAACCTTGTGAACTACATGCACTTCGAGAAGTCTGGTAGCGATACCATTATCAACATCAGTGCGAATGGTGGGTATGCAGCAGATACGCACAATGTATCTGGCAGCTTTAGCAGTGGTAATACCACGCAGCAGATTGTATTGAGCGGCGTTGATCTGACGACCGGCCAGACCTCTGATGCAGCAATTATTGCTAACTTGCTGTCTCAGCAGAAGTTGATTACTGACTAACAAACATCAGTAATTAAATGTGAAAGCCACAACTACGGTTGTGGCTTTTTTTGCTTTTAAAAATGATTTTATTGTCATCAAATCAAATAATTAACATTAAATAATACAGTTGTTCATAACATGTTAATTATTGACAAATGTAAGGAAAAATATTAAAATGTAAACTCAAAAACATCAAGGTGAGGGTGTAATGAATACAACAATAGGTATCGTGACAAAAGTTGCCGGAATGGCAATTATTGTTGATGAGCAAGGCAAACGACATATCGTAAAAGTAGGGGAGTCCCTGCACTCAGGGGAAAAGCTGATCACTGCTGCAGGGGCAGTTGTCACAGTAAGCGTCAACGATAATGAGACTGTGACATTCAAAGAATCTCAAACCATCAGGCTAACCGAGCAAATTGGCGAATCTGCTGTGACTGATGTCAGCGAAAATGTCGTTAATCAGGCCGTATTTGAGCAGATTATTACTGCATTAAACGCGGGGCAGGATATCGATAGTTTGTTAGACGCCCCTGCTGCGGGTG